>NZ_JAPVZI010000001.1:0-242668 GCF_041432315.1 Streptococcus sp. 27098_8_76
ATACAAATCCAGTTGCACCAGTGACACCTGATACGCCAGTCAAACCTGATACTAATGGAGGTTCTGGTCAAGATACACCTGCACCAACTACTCCAACTCCAAATGCAGTTACTCCGAATGCAACTCATGAAGATACTACAGATGCTATTGATAATGGAGCTAAGTCAAATGATTCTCAAAATGTATTGCCAAATACAGGAACAGAATCAAATGCTGCTCTTGCATCTCTAGGACTTCTTGGACTATTGAGTGGATTTGGACTTGTAGCTCGCAAGAAAAAAGAAGACTAAAAATTTAGTCAGATGAATATTCATTCTTTTGTGTTTTAACAACGAACTAGATTGATTCTGATAGTTGTGTTATCCATAAAATACAAAGAATGATTAGATAAAGAAAGCGAACAATGCTAGGATTTTGTTAAACGGAATTCTGAGTATTGTTCGCTTTTTGTGGTATAATAAGTACTATGCAGAAAAAACCAACATCAGCCTATGTGCACATCCCATTTTGTACCCAGATTTGTTATTATTGTGACTTCTCAAAGGTTTTCATTAAAAATCAGCCGGTAGATAGCTATTTGGAGCATCTGCTGGAAGAGTTTCAATCTTATGATATTCAAAAGTTACGAACCCTTTACATCGGTGGTGGGACACCAACAGCTTTGTCAGCTCCACAACTGGAAGTATTACTGGATGGCTTGACTAAAAACTTGGACTTGTCTGCCTTGGAAGAGTTGACCATTGAGGCCAATCCAGGAGACTTGGATGCAGATAAGATAGCTGTTTTGAAAAACTCGGCTGTCAATCGTGTTTCGCTAGGCGTGCAGACCTTTGATGACAAAATGCTAAAAAAGATTGGGCGCAGTCATTTGGTGAAGGATATTTATGAAAATATCGACCGTCTGAAACTGGCTGGTTTTGACAATATTTCTATTGATTTGATTTATGCACTGCCTGGTCAGACAATGGAGCAGGTCAAGGAAAATGTGGCTAAGGCCATTGGGCTGGATATTCCCCATATGAGTTTGTATAGCTTGATTTTAGAAAATCATACGGTCTTTATGAATCGTATGCGACGAGGGAAATTACCTCTGCCTAAGGAAGAACTGGAAGCTGAGATGTTTGAGTACATCATCGCAGCGCTGGAGCGAGCTGGTTTTGAACATTATGAGATTTCTAATTTCTCCAAACCTGGTTTTGAAAGTCGCCACAATCTCATGTACTGGGACAATGCTGAATACTATGGCATCGGTGCTGGGGCATCTGGTTATGTTAATGGAGTGCGCTATAAAAACCATGGTCCCATTCGTCATTATCTCAGTGCGGTTGAGGAAGGCAATGCTCGTATCACAGAGGAGCACTTGAGTCAAAAAGAGCAAATGGAAGAAGAAATGTTCTTGGGACTTCGCAAGAAATCAGGAGTCTCCATGGTGCGATTTGAGGAAAAATTTGGACGGTCTTTCGATGGACTTTATGGAGAAATTGTCAAGGACTTGGTTCAACAAGGTCTCATGCAAATAGAGGGTGACCGAGTTCGTATGACAAAGAGAGGTCTCTTTTTGGGAGACACCGTAGCAGAACGATTTATTTTGGAGTAGGATGATGGGCTTAACTTATCAAATGAAAATGAAAATTCCTTTTGATATGGCTGATATGAACGGTCATATCAAGCTTCCAGATGTGATTTTGCTATCCCTGCAAGTTTCAGGGATGCAGTCTATTGAACTGGGAGTTAGTGATAAGACTATTTTGGAAGAGCATAATCTGGTCTGGATTATCACAGATTATGATATTGAGGTGGTTCGTTTGCCTCATTTTGCGGAAGAAATCACCATCGAAACGGAAGCTTTGAGCTACAATCGACTCTTTTGCTATCGTCGCTTTACCATTTATGATGAATCAGGGCAGGAGCTTATCCATATGATGGCGACCTTTGTTCTCATGGACCGAGACAGTCGAAAAGTTCATGCTGTCGAACCTGAGATTGTGGCTCCTTACCAGTCTGAATTTAATAAAAAGCTCATCCGTGGACCAAAGTATGAGACTTTGGAAGAGCCAATCAGCAAGGATTACCATGTTCGTTTTTACGACTTGGATATGAATGGCCATGTCAATAACAGTAAATACTTGGACTGGATTTTTGAGGTCATGGGAGCGGACTTTTTGACCCAATATATTCCCAAGAAAATCAATCTCAAGTATGTCAAGGAAGTTCGACCAGGTGGGGTGATTACATCGTCTGTTGAACGGACTGGACTGGAAAGCAAGCATGAGATTACAAGCGACGGGGCTACCAATGCCCAAGCTATCATCACTTGGCAAGAAATAAAAAAGGATTAGGGAAAATAGATGAAATATAAAGGCTATTTAATTGATTTAGACG
Source organism: Streptococcus sp. 27098_8_76 (assembly GCF_041432315.1). Taxonomy (GTDB): domain Bacteria; phylum Bacillota; class Bacilli; order Lactobacillales; family Streptococcaceae; genus Streptococcus. Next base: position 2,383 of record NZ_JAPVZI010000001.1, read on the forward strand.
GAACTATTTATAAGGGGAAAGACAGAATCCCAGCTGGAGAGGCTTTTGTCCATGAATTGCAAAAGCGGGACATTCCCTATCTCTTTGTGACCAACAATACAACCCGCACTCCAGAGAGTGTTCAGGAGATGTTGGCTCAGAATTTTAATATCGATACGCCCCTATCGACTGTCTACACAGCGACTTTGGCGACTATCGACTATATGAACGACTTGGGGCTTGAAAAGACGGTCTATGTCATCGGAGAATCAGGCCTCAAGGAAGCCATCAAGGCGGCTGGTTATGTCGAAGACAAGGAAAATCCTGCCTATGTAGTAGTAGGATTGGACTGGCAAGTCGACTATGAAAAATTTGCGACAGCAACTCTAGCTATCCAAAAGGGTGCTCACTTTATCGGAACCAACCCTGACCTTAACATTCCAACAGAACGCGGTCTTTTGCCAGGTGCTGGTTCACTGATTACGCTGCTTGAAGTGGCAACACGAGTGAAGCCTGTTTATATCGGGAAACCAAATGCCATCATTATGGACAAGGCGGTTGAGCACTTAGGCTTGGAATGTGAAGAGTTGATTATGGTTGGGGACAACTATCTGACAGATATTCGGGCTGGGATTGACAACGGCATTCCAACGCTCTTGGTGACAACAGGTTTTACCAAGGCAGAAGAAGTGGCAGACCTACCAATCGCACCGACTCATGTGGTTTCTAGCCTTGCGGAGTGGAACTTTGATGAAAACTAAACTGACCTTTTGGGGCTCTATGCTCTTTCTCCTCTCTCTTTCTATCCTTCTGACTATTTATCTGGCTTGGATTGTTTATCCGCTGGAAATTCAGTGGCTGAATTTAACAGATCGGGTCTATTTAAAACCAGAAACCATTCAGTACAACTTTCATATCTTGATGAATTATCTGACCAATCCATTTAGTCAGGTCTTGCAGATGCCTGATTTTCGTTCGTCAGCAGCTGGTCTGCACCACTTTGCAGTGGTCAAGAATCTCTTTCACTTAGTGCAGCTAGTGGCTTTAGTAACATTGCCAAGTTTCTATTTTTTTGTCAATAGGATTGTGAAAAAAGGCTTCTTGTCTCTCTTTTGTAAAAGTCTCCTAGCTCTAGTAGTCTTGCCTTTGCTGATTGGTTTTGGGGGAGTGTTGATTGGTTTTGACCAATTCTTTACCCTTTTCCATCAAATTCTCTTTGTGGGAGATGATACCTGGCTTTTTGACCCAGCCAAGGATCCAGTGATTCTGATTTTGCCAGAGACCTTCTTCCTTCATGCCTTCCTCCTCTTTTTCGCCCTCTATGAGACCTTCTTTGCCTATCTTTATCTGAAAAGTTGTAGGAAGTGAAAGATGTTTTTAATTTGTATATATAAAATTGCATATCATTTGAAACCATCGTTAAGAGTGAATTAACCAAATTCAAACAAAGGCAATCGTTCGCGAACAGTCTATTTTTCTTGAAAAATAGGCTTTTTTTCTAAAAATCTCTAGTCAAGCGCTTTATTTTTTTGTATAATAGAAGTAGCAAAGTATAGATAAGAAGAGAAAAGCATGATTACACTATTTCTATCACCGAGCTGTACATCATGTCGTAAGGCTAAGGCCTGGTTAGAAAAACATAAGGTTCCCTTTGTGGAGCATAATATTATGACCAGTCCTTTAACAAGAAAAGAATTGCAACACATCCTTTCCTTGACCGAAAATGGTACTGATGACATCATTTCAACTCGTTCAAAAATTTTTCAAAAATTGAATATTGATGTAGAGAGTATTTCGGTATCGGAATTGCTTCATTTGATTGAGCAGTACCCTAGTCTTTTGCGTCGTCCAATTATTATCGATGCCAAACGTATGCAGATCGGTTTTAATGAAGATGAGATTCGTGCTTTTCTCCCTCGTAGTTACCGTAAGCAAGAACTAAAAGAAGCAAGAATGAGAGCTGGTATTAGTTAATGAACAAACAGTATAGTTACCCACTAGATTTGTCGTGGAGCACTGAAGAACTTGCTTCAGTGCTTTCTTTTTTTAATGATGTTGAAGCTGCCTATGAAGGCAAGGTAGAGGCCAAAAAGTTACTGGACTCCTATAAGGGATTCAAATTGGTTGTGCCAAGCAAGAGTGAAGAGAAACGTTTGGGACGAGAATTTGAAACAGTGAGTGGTTATTCGCTTTACCGAGCAGTTCAGGCGGCTAAGGAAAAAGGGGAAGGAAAGATTTCTCTTGGAAAGTAAATTTGAATTTGCCAAAGAGCTAATTAAGAAAGCGGGCCAGTACATCCTTGACCACATGCAGGAAGACTTGCGTGTTGAGACCAAGTCCTCTCCAACAGACTTGGTGACCAGACTGGACAAGGAAGTTCAGGAACTCTTGGTTAGTGAGATTTTGTCCCGCTATCCTGAGGATAAGATTTGCGCTGAAGAAGGTTGTTTGAGAGCCTCGGTGCAAGAGGGCAAGGTTTGGGTTATTGATCCCATTGATGGTACCAGTAACTTTGTAGCCCAGCAGGAAGATTTTGCTGTTATGATGGCTTATTTTGAAAATGGTCAGGGGCAGTTTGGACTGATTTATGATGTGGTCAAAGGGGATTGTTATCACGGTGGTGGTAAGTTTCCGGTTTGCCGAAATGATAAGCCCCTAGCTCCCTTTAAAGCAAAACCACTTGGAGATTTTCTCATTGCGGGAAATAGTGGCATGCTGGAAACCAACGAATGGGGGCTGGCTGATTTGAGTCGAGCCGTCCTCGGTGTTCGTGTCTATGGTAGTGCGGCTATTAGTTTTGCCAAGATTTTGTCAGGACGTTTGTTGACCTATGTCACTTATCTGCAACCATGGGATTATGCTGCAGCTAGTATTTTAGGGGAAAGTCTGGGCTATGAGGTTGTGACTCTTTCTGGTGAAGCTCCTGATTTTCAAACCAGACAGGCGGTCATGATGGTGCCTCTTGAGATGCAGGAGGAAATTCAGTCCTATATTTACGAAAGGAAAAGAACTTAAATGCAATTTCCAAAAGGATTTGTTGAAAAATATGAAGAGATACTAGGAGATGAGGCAAGAGATTTTCTTGCCTCTTTTGAGGAGGAAGCGGTTTCTGCCTTTCGGGTCAATCCCTTAAAAGAAGAGCAACTTTCCTTTCCTGATGCCATTCCTCAAACTCCTTGGGGGCATTATGGGAAGGTTTCAGGGAAATCGCCTGAGCATGCTACTGGTTTAGTTTATTCGCAAGAACCCGCTGCTCAGATGGTTGCTCAGGTAGCCCAGCCCCGTCCTGGTATGAAAGTCTTGGATTTGGCCGCTGCACCGGGAGGTAAATCAACTCAGCTGGCAGCCTATCTAGCAGGGGAGGGGCTCCTTGTCTCCAATGAAATTTCAAGCAAACGGGCTAAGATTTTAGTTGAAAACATGGAGCGCTTTGGAGCGACAAATGTCGTGGTGACCAATGAATCTGCTGACCGCTTGGCCAAGGTTTTTAAGGGCTATTTTGACCTCATTGTCCTTGATGTCCCTTGCTCAGGGGAAGGGATGTTCCGTAAGCAACCAGATGCTATGGACTATTGGAGTTTAGATTATCCGAGTCAATGCGCTAGCTTGCAAAGAGAAATTCTGGAAGATGCAGTAACCATGCTAGCTGAAGGTGGTCGTTTGGTTTATTCAACCTGTACCTGGGCACCAGAGGAAAACGAGGAGATTGTCAATTGGCTACTGAAAGAGTATGATTTTGACTTGTTGCCAGTAGAGCATATCAATGGAATGGTAGCTGGTATTGACCTGCCAGAAACGGCTCGGATGTACCCTCATCAGTTTAAGGGAGAGGGGCAATTTGTAGCCCATTTGCAATTTAAAGGTGAAAATCCCGCCCCTAAATTTAAGGCAAGTAAGAGCAATCTCAGTCGTGAACAAGTTATCTTGTGGCAGGAATTTGTCCAAAAACATTTGAAAATCAATCTAAGAGGAATCTTGCAGACTTTTGGAGACCAGCTTTATCTCTTGCCAGAACTTTTGCCAGATTTAGGGAAACTCAAGATTGCTCGCAACGGTCTGCATTTGGGTACTTTTAAGAAGAAACGCTTTGAACCTAGTTTTGCTCTTGGTCTAGCCTTGAAACCGAGTCAGGTCAAGCAGTCGGTTGAAATTGACCAAGAAGCGTTTGTAAAGTATGTCGCTGGAGAAACCGTTCAGCTGGTGGAAAGTCTGCCAAATGGTTGGTACCAAGTTTTAGTTCAAGGAAATGGTTTGGGCTTTGCTAAGGTGACTGAAAATATTTTGAAAAATTATTTTCCAAAAGGCCTCAGATTCAAGTGAAAATGCTAGTCAAAGTAGCTTGTCTATGTTATAGTGGAAGTATGGATTTTTTTCAAATTATCTTTCATTTTAAGTCAAAATTGGTGGGCAAGGTAACTGAGCAAATTACTAGTAAAACCAAGTTAACAACTTCAGTTGGCTCCCAATTTTAAAAAAGAAAAACATAAATAAATAGTTGAAAAAATTCACAGCATTCACCATTATTTTCAAGGAGAAAAACAGTGAAAAAAAGGAAAAAACTCGCTCTATCCCTTGCGGCTCTTTTGCTAGCAGGTTCTTTGGCGGGATGTGCTAGCTGGATTGATCGTGGAGAATCCATGACAGCTGTTGGCTCAACGGCTCTTCAGCCCTTGGTCGAAGCAGCAGCAGATGAATTTGGCTCTATGCACATTGGAAAAACAGTCAACGTCCAAGGTGGCGGATCTGGTACAGGTCTGTCTCAGGTTCAGTCTGGAGCCGTTGATGTAGGAAATTCAGACGTATTTGCCGAGGAAAAAGACGGTATCAACGCATCCGCTCTAGTGGATCATAAGGTAGCTGTAGCGGGCTTGGCAGTGATTGTAAACAAGGAAGTTGACGTTGAAAATCTGACCACAGAACAACTCCGTAGCATCTTCACAGGTCAAGTAACCAACTGGAAAGAAGTCGGTGGGAAAGACCTAGCCATTTCCATTATCAACCGCGCAGCAAGTTCAGGTTCGCGTGCCACCTTTGATAGTGTTATCATGGATGGTCAATCGGCCGTGCAAAGTCAAGAACAAGACTCAAATGGGATGGTCAAAAACATTGTTTCCCAGACACCAGGAGCCATTTCTTACCTAGCCTTTGCCTATGTGGATGACTCAGTTAAGCGCATGAAGTTGAATGGCTATGAGCCGATTGCAGAAAATGTTACAAGCAATAACTGGCCTTTGTGGTCTTATGAACACATGTACACCCTAGGTAAGCCCAATGAATTGGTGGCAGAATTTCTCAACTTTGTCCTCTCAGATGAAGCGCAAAGTGGAATCGTTAAGGGAATGGGCTATATTTCTGTCAAGGAAATGAAGGTTGAAAAAGATGCTGTTGGAACGGTGACAGCACTAGAAGGGAGTCAATAATGAATCAAGAAGAATTAGCTAAAAAATTACTTTCTCCCTCAAAGAACTCTCGTCTAGAGAAACTAGGAAAAGGCTTGACCTTTGCCTGTCTGTCTTTGATTGTTATCATTGTGGCCATGATTTTGATTTTCGTAGCCCAAAAAGGTTTGTCGACCTTCTTTGTCAATGGGGTCAACATCTTTGATTTCCTCTTTGGACAAACTTGGAATCCTTCAGGTAAACAATTTGGTGCCCTTCCTATGATTTTGGGTTCCTTTATTGTTACAATCCTATCAGCTCTTATCGCAACTCCTTTTGCCATTGGTGCGGCAGTCTTTATGACCGAGGTCTCACCAAAAGGTGCTAGAATCTTGCAGCCAGCCATTGAATTGCTAGTCGGGATTCCTTCAGTTGTGTATGGATTTATCGGTTTGCAGGTCGTAGTTCCTTTTGTTCGTAGTGTCTTTGGTGGGACTGGTTTTGGGATTTTGTCAGGGATTTTCGTTCTCTTTGTCATGATTTTACCGACGGTAACCTTTATGACAACGGACAGCTTACGTGCGGTGCCTCGTCACTACCGCGAAGCTAGTTTGGCTATGGGAGCCACTCGCTGGCAAACCATCTGGCGTGTGACCTTGAAGGCGGCGCGTTCAGGGATTTTTACAGCAGTAGTCTTTGGGATGGCGCGTGCCTTTGGTGAGGCCTTGGCCATTCAGATGGTGGTCGGAAACTCAGCCGTAGTCCCAACTTCATTAACAACACCTGCTGCGACCTTGACCTCTGTGTTGACCATGGGTATCGGAAATACCGTTATGGGAACAGTTGACAATAACGTTCTCTGGTCCTTGGCCTTAGTCTTGCTTTTGATGAGTTTGGCCTTCAACAGTGTGATTAAATTGATTACGAAAGAAAGAGGAAAGAAAAACTATGCACGCTAAGAAATTAGATAAAATTGCAACAGCTGTCCTCTACTCGATTGCAGGTATTATCGTTGCCATCTTGGCATCCTTGATTCTCTATATCTTGGTTCGTGGTTTGCCCCACATCTCTTGGTCTTTCTTGACTGGCAAATCATCTTCTTACCAATCAGGCGGAGGGATTGGAATTCAGCTCTATAATTCCTTCTTCCTTCTGGTTATTACCTTGATTATCTCTGTTCCCTTGTCTATGGGGGCTGGGATTTTCCTAGCTGAATATGCCAAAAAAGGTCCTGTGACCAATTTTGTCAGAACCTGTATTGAAATCTTGTCTTCACTGCCATCAGTGGTTGTAGGTCTCTTTGGTTACTTGATCTTTGTAGTTCAGTTTGAGTATGGATTTTCAATCATTTCAGGTGCCTTGGCCTTGACGGTCTTTAACTTACCTCAGATGACTCGTAATGTTGAAGACAGCTTGAAACACGTTCACCATACGCAACGTGAGGCCGGCTTGGCCCTTGGAATTTCTCGTTGGGAGACTGTGGTCCATGTGGTCATTCCAGAAGCCCTTCCAGGTATTGTGACTGGGGTTGTCTTGGCCTCTGGCCGTATCTTTGGTGAGGCGGCTGCTCTCATCTATACAGCAGGACAATCTGCTCCAGCCCTTGACTGGTCTAACTGGAATATTCTCAGTGTGACCAGCCCAATCTCTATCTTTCGTCAAGCAGAAACCTTGGCTGTCCACATCTGGAAAGTCAATAGTGAAGGTACTATTCCTGATGGAACTATCGTATCAGCAGGTTCTGCGGCCGTGCTCCTCATCTTTATCCTCATCTTTAACTTTGGAGCTCGCAAACTCGGAAGCTACCTACATAAGAAATTAACCGCTGCCTAAAGGAGAAGCCATGTCAAAATATAATTGGGATGAAAAGCATATCATCACCTTTCCTGAAGAGAAAGTGGCCCTCTCTACTAAGGATTTACATGTTTACTACGGTAAAAATGAATCTATCAAGGGCATCGATATGCAATTTGAAAAGAATAAAATTACAGCCTTAATTGGCCCATCTGGATCAGGGAAATCAACCTACCTCCGCAGTCTCAACCGTATGAATGATACCATTGATATTGCTAAGGTAACAGGTCAAATCCTCTATCAAGGGATTGATGTCAACCGTCCAGAAATCAATGTTTATGAAATGCGTAAGCACATAGGAATGGTCTTCCAACGCCCAAATCCCTTTGCCAAGTCTATCTACCGCAATATCACTTTTGCCCATGAACGTGCAGGAGTTAAGGACAAGCAAGTCTTGGATGAAATTGTGGAAACCTCTCTTCGTCAGGCTGCCCTTTGGGACCAGGTCAAAGACGATTTGCACAAGTCAGCCTTGACCCTATCAGGTGGTCAGCAGCAACGTCTCTGTATCGCTCGTGCTATCTCTGTTAAACCAGATATCCTCTTGATGGATGAACCAGCGTCAGCTTTGGATCCGATTGCGACAGCCCAGTTGGAAGAAACCATGTTGGAATTGAAGAAGGACTTTACCATCATCATCGTGACCCACAGTATGCAGCAGGCTGCGCGTGCTAGTGACTACACAGGATTTTTCTACTTGGGTGACTTGATTGAGTACGATAAGACCTCTAATATTTTCCAAAATGCCAAACTACAGTCAACTAATGACTATGTAACAGGACACTTTGGATAGAAAGGAAACAGTATGACAGAAGCGATTTTACAGGTGTCAGACCTGTCCGTTTACTACAATCAAAAGAAGGCCTTGAATAGTGTTTCCCTATCTTTCCAACCTAAGGAAATTACAGCCTTGATCGGTCCATCTGGATCAGGGAAATCAACCCTCCTAAAGGCTATCAACCGCATGGGGGATCTCAATCCAGAGGTGACCACAACTGGTTCGGTGGTTTACAACGGTCACAATATTTATAGCCCACGTACAGATACAGTTGAATTGCGTAAGGAAATTGGTATGGTTTTCCAACAACCGAACCCTTTCCCTATGTCTATCTACGAAAACGTTGTTTATGGACTTCGTATCAATGGAGTTAAGGATAAGCAGGTTCTGGATGAAGCGGTAGAAAAAGCTCTACAACGAGCTTCTATCTGGGATGAGGTCAAGGATCGCCTGCATGATTCAGCTATCGGACTTTCAGGTGGCCAACAGCAACGTGTCTGCGTTGCCCGTGTCTTGGCAACTAGTCCTAAAATCATTCTCTTGGATGAACCGACTTCAGCCTTGGACCCTATCTCAGCTGGTAAGATTGAAGAAACTTTGTATGGTCTAAAAGATAAATATACCATGCTCTTGGTTACGCGTTCTATGCAACAAGCCTCTCGTATCTCTGACAAGACAGGATTTTTCCTAGATGGAGATTTGATTGAGTTTAACGATACCAAGAAGATGTTCCTCAACCCACAACACAAGGAAACAGAAGACTATATTTCAGGAAAATTTGGATAAGGAGATAAATGATGTTACGTTCTCAATTTGAAGAAGATTTAGAGAAATTGCATAACCAGTTCTATGCTATGGGACAAGAAGTGCTCTCCCAAATCAATCGTACAGTGCGTGCCTTTGTTACGCATGACCGTGATTTGGCCAAGGAAGTCATCGAAGATGATGCAGAAGTAAACGAATACGAAGTGAAGTTGGAGAAGAAATCATTTGAAATGATTGCCCTTCAACAACCCGTTTCTCAGGACTTGCGTACAGTTCTAACCGTATTGAAGGCTGTATCTGACTTGGAACGTATGGGTGACCATGCCGTTTCCATTGCCAAAGCGGCAATTCGTATGAAGGGGGAGCAACGCATCCCGGCTGTTGAAGAAGAAATCAAGAGAATGGGGCGCGATGTCAAGAACTTCGTTGAAGCAGCTCTTGAACTCTATCTCAATGGTTCAGTAGATCAGGCCTATGAAGTAGCAGCAATGGACGAAAAAATCAACCATTACTTTGATATCATTCGTGACTTGGCTACAGAAGAAATCAAGAAAAATCCAGATGCCATCGTTACAGGTCGTGATTACTTCCAAGTGATTGCCTTCTTGGAACGTATTGGAGACTATGCTAAAAATATCTGTGAATGGGTTGTTTACTTTGAAACAGGTAAGATTGTCGAACTATAAAATAGATTCATTCTGTATAAAAAGGAGCTTGAAATCAACTGATAGCTCCTTTTCTTGAATGAAAAAAATATTTTCAAGATAAAAATTCAAAAAGGTGCTTGACAAGTAGCTTGAATAGCGTTATAATTATACAAAATTAACAGAGAGGTTGTTTATTTATGAAATCAAAAAAATGGATATTTGTTTTATGTAGTTTTCTTGCAAGTTTCTTCTTAGTAGCTTGCCAGTCGGGTTCTAATGGTTCTCAGTCAGCTGTTGAGGCCATTAAGCAAAAGGGGAAATTAGTTGTGGCGACCAGTCCTGACTATGCACCTTTTGAATTCCAATCCTTAGTTGATGGAAAAAACCAGGTAGTTGGTGCGGACATTGATATGGCCCAAGCTATCGCTGATGAACTTGGGGTGAAGTTGGAAATTTCAAGCATGAGTTTTGACAATGTCTTGACCAGTCTTCAAACTGGGAAGGCTGACCTAGCAGTTGCGGGAATTAGCGCTACTGACGAGAGAAAAGAAGTCTTTGATTTTTCGATCCCTTACTATGAAAACAAGATTAGTTTCTTGGTTCGTAAGTCTGATGTAGAAAAATACAAGGATTTAACTAGCCTTGAAAGTGCTAATATTGCAGCCCAAAAAGGGACTGTTCCAGAAGCTATGGTCAAGGAACAATTGCCAAAAGCTCAGCTGACTTCCCTAACCAATATGGGTGAAGCAGTCAATGAATTGCAGGCTGGAAAAGTAGATGCTGTTCACATGGATGAGCCTGTTGCCCTTAGCTATGCTGCTAAAAATGCCGACCTAGCTGTCGCAACTGTCAGCTTGAAGATGAAGGATGGCGAAGCTAATGCAGTTGCCCTTAGAAAAAATAGTGCTGATTTGAAAGAAGTGGTGGACAAGGTCATCCAAAAACTCAAGGATGAAGGAACTTACCAAAGCTATCTTGAAAAAGCAGCAAGCCTAACAGAAGTTGAACAATAAAAAAAGCAGAGTTGGAAGTCATTCCAATTCTGCTTTTAAATAGTTTAAAACATTTTTCAGATTATCTAAGGACACCTTGGCAAATTGATAGGGGCAGGCATCCAAGTAAGCCTCCTCAAAGAAGTCGAATTTCAGCTGACTGTGTTTGAGGCTGGCGATTTTAGGATACTGTCGCAGATCTAGTAATAAACCATCATGTAGAGGGAAATGAGGAAGGGGACAAGGTGTTTTAGCTAGTCTTTCCTCGATTTGTTTTTGGTAGTCTTCCTGATTGGACAAGCGAGCCAGACGGTTTTTCTCAAACAGTTGACTGTCGATATAGAGTGACAGGGCCTTCTGCATGATGAGATTGCTGTCGTAGTCTAGGATATTTTTGTAGGCCACAAAGGCTTCCTTGATAGCATTTGGAAGAATGAGTGCTGTTATCCGCAGGGCTGGAAAGAGGCTGGTTGAGAAGGACTTGATATAAATGACGCGCTCTTCTGTATCCAGATAGTGGAAGGTTTGGCCCTTCTTGGAGTCCAAATCCCCAAGATAATCGTCCTCTACGATATAGACACCGTACTTGGTAGCTAAGTCAAGGATAGCTCGTTTGTCCTGCTCAGAATAGGAATGCCCCAGAGGATAGTGAAAACGAGGAATGGTATAGAAAAACTTAATCTTTCCTGTCTTGAAATGGCTTTCCAGTTCCTCCAAGTCAATCCCATCAATGCCTCGTTCGATCGTTTGATAGTCCAGACCCTGAGCAATCAAGAGGCGATTCATCCGATGGTAGGTCGGCTGTTCCACCAAGATTTCCTTGGCTTGGCTAGGGAAGGAAATTTGCGAGAGAATAAAAAGGGCTTGTTGGGTTCCAGAGGTCAGTACCAGTTGGTCAGCCTTGCAGTAGAGAGCTTGGTCAAAGAGGAGTTTGTGAATAGACTGTCTTAGGTCTTCTAAACCTTCTTGGTTGTCATAGTAGTTGAAGAGGTAGTTTTCCCGGCCAACCAAGGTTTCATTGACACAGAGTCGGAAATCGTCATAGGCGCTGGCGTGTTCGTCCGTAACCTCAATTTCTAGGTCTTGATGTTGCCCTTGTTCTAGGACATAGTAACCACTCTGGGGCTTGGCATAGAGGTATTGTTCGTGCCGTAATTCCAGTAGGGCGCGTTGAATGGTGTCCTTGCTACAGTGAAAGTCAAGGCTCAGTTGACGGATAGAAGGTAGGCGACTTCCCGTTGGAAAACGTCCAGACTCGATACCGTTTTTCAGATAAGATACGACCTCTTGGTACTTGCTTTGTTTCTTCATTACAGACCTCCCTTGATTTTGTTACATTGTACCCTTTTTTTTCCTTCTTGGCAATGTCTAGAGTGTTTCTCTCGTTCACATCTAGGGGCAAATGTGGTATACTCCCATCTTTAACACTTTTTTAAAATTAAAGAGCAATTAAATGCGGATGTGACAGTTTTTCGGAACTTTTTTCTCTTTAAAACAAAATGTGTATTTTTATCTGGGGTTGGTTTGTTTTAAAAAGTTTTCATGCTAATTTCCCCTTATTACTTGCACTTGTTTTTAGGAAAAAAGCTTGAAATCGCTTTCTTGTTGTGGTATAACAGAATTGAAAAATAAAAGTATACTAATAACTTGTTAGAAAGGAGTTTAAATCAGAAAGTCAAGTTATTTTATCAGTAATATACATTTGTGACTTGAAAGGAGTGTTTTTTATGAAATTAAAAAACCGGAACTACATCTCTTGTTGTATTATCACTATTTTCCACTATGTCTCCTTCTATAGCTTCTGTTAGAGTATTTGCTGATGATGTAATTACCACGGAAGTTTCTGAAATTAGTACCCAAGAACAAAAACGAATAGATGATGTAGCCAATGTTCTTGAACAAATGTTTAGAAATTAAGTTAATGAAAAAAATTTTACTGAATATGTTTATAAAAACTTTTCTCAAAAAGATATTGCTCTTGCGGAAAATGAATTAGAAACTAATATTAATAATCCCTATGACAGAGTCCCTTGGGATGAGATGGGAGGATGTATAGCGAGAAAAATACGAAATGAATTTTTTGCTATGATCAATGTTTCGCTAATTGTTAAGTATGCGTATAAAAAGGCTTGGTCAGAATTAGCTAAAGTGGTACTAAGATTTGTTAAAGTTAATAGGCTTAAAACAAATATTTATATCATTGCTGGTCAATTGGCTTTTTAGGGAATTCAATGTGGTATGGAATAATGCGTGATAAAAACTTTTTAATAAAGGATGGGATTATTAGCTTTTTGATTGGATTTGTATATGCATATTTAGTGTTACAAAAATTTATCCTTTGGAAAATCCTTTTGTTTGCATTTATTTTTGCAATTATTAATACAATATTTATGTTTACTAGGAACAAAAAATAAATAATGATTTAGTTAAATAAAAAGTGACCCCTAGGGAAGTGTGTTCCTTAGGGGTTGTTGTGCTAGTTCAAGTTTTGTTTCTGTCAAAATCTCAGACTACCCGTCGGAAATCGCCCAGACTCGATACCGTTCTTTAGATAGGAAACAACCTCTTGGTACTTGCTTTGTTTCTTCATTCCAGACCTCCCTTGATTTTGTTACATTGTACCCTTTTTTTTCCTTCTTGGCAATGTCTAAGGTGTTTCTCTCGTTCACATCTAGGGGCAAATGTGGTATACTTAGGAGTAACATTTATAGAATAACAGACAAGAAAGTGAATGGATAAGAACGTGCAGGAACCAGTGAAATTATTTCAATACAATACCCTTGGAGCCTTGATGGCTGGCCTTTATGGTGGTACCATGACAGTGGGAGAATTGCTAGAGCATGGTGACCTTGGTTTGGGAACCTTGGATTCTATTGATGGGGAATTGATTGTCTTAGATGGCAAGGCTTATCAGGCCAAAGGCTCAGGAGAGCAACCGGAAATTGTAGAAGTGTCACCAGATGCCCTTATTCCTTACGCTGCAGTAGTACCACATCAGGCAGAAGTTATTTTCCGCCAGCGGTTTGAGATGACAGACAAGGAATTGGAAGAACGGATTGAGTCTTATTATGATGGGGAAAATCTTTTCCGCTCTATCAAGATTCGGGGGGAATTTTCGCATATGCATGTGCGCATGATTCCTAAGTCAACACCAGATACCAAGTTTGCTGATGTCGCGACCCATCAACCGGAATATAGTCGTGACAATGTGGCAGGAACCATTGTTGGTTTCTGGACGCCAGAGATTTTTCATGGTGTCAGTGTGGCAGGCTATCATCTACACTTCATCTCAGATGACTTGACCTTCGGTGGGCATGTTATGGACTTTGTCATCAAGGAAGGAATTATCGAGGTGGGAGCAGTTGACCAATTGGACCAACGTTTCCCAGTCCAAGACCGTCAATACTTGTTTGCTAAGTTCAATGTTGACGAGATGAAAAAAGATATTGAAAAGGCAGAATAGGAGAAGAAAATGACCATTCATATTATCATTACCATGGTGCTGTTGCTGGCTTTCTTGATAGGGAGCGTTTTGTATGCCAAAAAGAAATACCAGATTAATCTAGCTGTCTTGGGCTTGGGGGCTGTAGCATTCTTTGTCTCTTCACAGATTTTGGAAAAACTGGTGCATATCTTGCTTTTGCATCCTCAAAAAGACGGTAGTATTGCCCTCTTGCAAGACCATCCGCTTGTCTATATCATCTATGGCCTAGCCATGGCAGCATTTTTTGAGGAAACAGCTCGTCTTGTTTTCTTCAAATGGTTGGAGAAAAAGAGAAGTTTGGAAAAGGCAGATGCCTTGGCTTATGGGTTAGGTCATGGTGGCTTGGAGTTGATTTTCCTAGGTCTTGCTAGTTTGCTTAATCTCTACATCGTTCTCTCAGCAGTTCAAACGCAGGATCCACAGGTCATGCAATTACTGTCTGAAAATATGTTGAAAACTATCCAGTCGCTATCAGTCTGGCAGATTTATTTGCTTGGTTTTGAGAGAATCTTGGCGCTTGGTTTCCAATTACTCTTGACTGTTTGGGTTTACCAAGCTGTTCGCCAGAAGAAATGGATTTATCTCCTAGCAGCCTATGGCCTACACGCCTTCTTTGACCTAGCACCATCTCTAGTCCAAGTTGGCTGGTTGACCAATCCAGTCTTGGTGGAAGTGGTTCTAGCAGTTGAGCTCATTCTGGTTGCCTATGGAACCAAGGCAATTTTTTGCAAAAAATCATAAAAAGGGGGAAACCTCTTTTTCTTATGCAAAATCCAAACAAGGTCTTTTTAGGGTCGTCAAATGGTCTTAAAAATGGTATAATGGAATGAATTTTGTAAAAGGAAGAGTGACATGTCTGTAAGAGAAAAAATGCTTGAAATCTTAGAAGGAATTGATATCCGTTTCAAGGAACCCTTGCATAGCTATAGTTATACAAAAGTAGGTGGAGAGGCCGATTATTTGGTCTTTCCACGAAATCGTTTTGAGTTGGCTCGTGTTGTTAAATTTGCCAATCAAGAAAATATCCCTTGGATGGTTCTTGGAAATGCTAGCAACATCATTGTTCGTGATGGTGGGATTCGTGGATTTGTCATCTTGTGTGACAAGCTCAATAATGTTTCCGTTGATGGCTATACCATCGAAGCTGAAGCTGGTGCTAACTTGATTGAAACAACTCGCATTGCCCTTCGTCATAGTTTGACTGGTTTTGAGTTTGCTTGTGGCATTCCAGGGAGCGTCGGTGGAGCTGTTTTCATGAATGCAGGTGCCTATGGTGGCGAGATTGCTCACATATTGCAGTCTTGTAAGGTCTTGACCAAGGATGGAGAAATCGAGACCCTGTCTGTCAAGGATTTGGCTTTTGGTTACCGCCATTCAGCCATTCAGGAGTCTGGTGCAGTTGTCTTGTCAGCTAAATTTGCCCTAGCCCCAGGAACCCATCAGGTTATCAAGCAAGAAATGGACCGCTTGACGCACCTACGTGAACTCAAGCAACCTTTGGAATATCCATCTTGTGGCTCGGTCTTTAAGCGTCCAGTCGGGCATTTTGCAGGTCAGTTAATTTCAGAAGCTGGCTTGAAAGGCTATCGTATCGGTGGCGTAGAAGTGTCTGAAAAGCACGCAGGATTTATGATCAATGTTGCTGATGGAACGGCTAAAGACTACGAGGACTTGATTGAGTCTGTTATCGAAAAAGTCAAGGAACACTCTGGCGTTACTCTTGAGAGAGAAGTTCGTATCTTGGGTGAAAGCAAGTAGGAAGCTGTAGTTGAAAAGCTGCTGCTATGTCATGGAAAGGGGGTGAAAGCCTATCGTTAGTGCAGAAGAATGTAGGCAGTTCAATCTCCTACGCGAGGTAGTAGCGGCCTGACAGAGCCCTGATCTGTTAATCTATGAAAAAGAAGGAATTTATGCCAATTGAAAAAACCAATTATCGAATTCAAAAACGTCTCTAAAGTTTTTGAAGACAGCAACACCAAGGTTCTCAAAAACATCAACTTTGAGTTGGAAGAAGGAAAATTCTACACCCTTCTAGGCGCATCTGGTTCAGGGAAATCAACTATCCTAAACATTATTGCAGGTTTACTGGATGCGACGACAGGAGATATTTTACTGGACGGTGTCCGAATCAATGACATTCCAACCAACAAGCGTGACGTCCATACGGTCTTCCAATCTTATGCCTTGTTTCCACATATGAATGTGTTTGAAAATGTTGCCTTTCCACTTCGCTTGCGTAAAATTGACAAGAAAGAAATCGAGAAACGCGTAGCGGAAGTTCTCAAGATGGTTCAGTTGGAAGGTTACGAAAAACGTTCCATCCGTAAACTTTCTGGAGGACAACGCCAGCGTGTGGCTATAGCCCGTGCCATCATCAACCAACCCCGTGTGGTCTTGCTGGACGAGCCCTTGTCAGCGCTGGACTTAAAATTGCGAACAGATATGCAGTACGAACTGCGTGAACTACAACAACGATTGGGCATTACCTTTGTCTTTGTTACTCACGATCAGGAAGAAGCCCTTGCCATGAGTGACTGGATTTTCGTCATGAATGATGGCGAGATTGTCCAGTCTGGAACGCCTGTGGACATCTACGATGAGCCGATTAACCACTTTGTTGCCACCTTTATCGGTGAGTCAAATATCTTGCCAGGTACCATGATTGAGGACTACTTGGTTGAATTTAACGGCAAACGCTTCGAAGCGGTCGATGGTGGGATGAAGCCAAATGAACCTGTCGAAGTCGTCATTCGTCCAGAGGACTTGCGCATTACCCTTCCTGAAGAAGGCAAACTCCAAGTTAAGGTTGACACCCAGCTCTTCCGTGGGGTTCACTACGAGATTATCGCCTATGACGAACTTGGAAACGAATGGATGATCCACTCAACTCGTAAGGCCATTGTTGGTGAGGAAATCGGTCTGGACTTTGAGCCAGAAGACATCCATATCATGCGTCTCAACGAAACCGAAGAAGAGTTCGATGCGCGTATCGAAGAGTACGTGGAAATCGAAGAACAAGAAGCAGGTCTGATTAATGCAATCGAGGAGGAAAGAGATGAAGAAAACAAGCTCTAAACTCTTTGTAGTGCCCTACATGCTTTGGATTGCCCTCTTTGTACTCGCCCCCTTGGTCTTGATTTTCGGTCAATCCTTTTTCAATATTGAAGGACAATTCAGTTTAGAAAACTATAAATCCTACTTTGCGTCACAAAACTTGACCTATCTAAAGATGAGTTTCAACTCAGTGCTTTATGCAGGAATTGTGACCTTTGTAACCCTCCTTATCAGCTATCCAACAGCCCTCTTTTTGACCCGTCTCAAGCACCGTCAACTCTGGCTCATGCTGATTATCCTGCCAACCTGGATCAATTTGCTCCTTAAGGCCTATGCCTTTATCGGGATTTTTGGTCAGAATGGCTCTATTAACCAATTCTTGGAATTTATCGGAATCGGTTCGCAGCAGTTGCTCTTTACCGATTTCTCCTTTATCTTTGTTGCAAGCTACATCGAGCTTCCCTTTATGATCTTGCCGATTTTCAATGTCTTGGATGATATGGATAATAATCTTATCAACGCCAGCTACGACCTCGGTGCGACCAAGTGGGAGACCTTCCGCCATGTCATCTTCCCTCTATCGATGAATGGAGTGAGAAGTGGGGTTCAATCCGTCTTTATCCCCAGTTTGAGTCTCTTCATGCTGACCCGTTTGATCGGTGGGAACCGCGTTATTACGCTGGGAACGGCTATTGAGCAAAACTTCCTGACCAATGATAACTACGGTATGGGTTCAACCATCGGTGTGATTCTCATCCTGACCATGTTCATCACCATGTGGGTGACTAAGGAAAGGAGAGAACGATGAAAAAATTTGCCAACCTTTATCTGGGACTGGTCTTTCTTGTCCTCTACCTGCCGATTTTTTACCTGATTGGCTATGCTTTTAATGCAGGCAACGACATGAACAGCTTTACAGGCTT
This sequence comes from Streptococcus sp. 27098_8_76, assembly GCF_041432315.1. Classification (GTDB taxonomy): domain Bacteria; phylum Bacillota; class Bacilli; order Lactobacillales; family Streptococcaceae; genus Streptococcus. The sequence continues at coordinate 20,237 of NZ_JAPVZI010000001.1, forward strand.
TAGCTTGAGCCATTTTAAAACCATGTTTGGTGATGGTCGTCTCATGTTGATTGTGACGCAGACCTTTTTCTTGGCCTTTCTGTCAGCCTTGATTGCGACCATTATCGGGACTTTCGGTGCTATTTACATTTACCAGTCTCGTAAGAAATACCAAGAAGCCTTTCTATCACTCAATAATATCCTCATGGTTGCGCCTGACGTTATGATTGGTGCCAGCTTCTTGATTCTCTTTACCCAACTCAAGTTTTCACTTGGCTTTTTGACCGTTCTCTCTAGTCACGTGGCCTTCTCCATTCCTATCGTGGTCTTGATGGTTTTGCCTCGTCTCAAGGAAATGAATGGCGACATGATTCATGCGGCCTATGACTTGGGAGCCAGTCAATTTCAGATGTTTAAGGAAATCATGCTTCCTTATCTGACTCCGTCTATCATTGCAGGTTACTTCATGGCCTTTACCTATTCGCTAGATGACTTTGCCGTGACCTTCTTTGTGACGGGAAATGGCTTTTCAACCTTGTCAGTCGAGATTTACTCCCGTGCTCGTAAAGGGATTTCCTTAGAAATCAATGCCCTGTCTGCCCTTGTCTTTCTCTTTAGTATTATCCTAGTTGTTGGATATTACTTTATCTCACGTGAGAAGGAGGAGCAAGCATGAAAAAACTCTATTCATTTTTAGCAGGAATTGCAGCGATTATCCTGGTCTTGTGGGGAATTGCGACTCATCTCGATAGTAAAATCAATAGCCGAGATAGTCAAAAACTGGTCATTTACAACTGGGGGGACTACATCGATCCAGAACTCTTGGAGCAATTTACAGAAGAAACAGGCATCCAAGTCCAGTATGAGACCTTTGATTCTAACGAAGCCATGTATACCAAGATCAAGCAGGGTGGAACGACCTACGACATAGCCATCCCTAGTGAATACATGATCAACAAGATGAAGGACGAAGACCTCTTGGTACCGCTTGACTATTCAAAACTTGAAGGTCTTGAAAATATCGGACCAGAGTTTCTCAACCAGTCCTTTGACCCAGGCAATAAATTCTCCATCCCTTACTTCTGGGGTACCTTGGGAATTGTCTACAATGAAACCATGGTCGATCAAGCGCCTGAGCATTGGGATGACCTTTGGAAACCAGAGTATAAGAACTCTATCATGCTCTTTGATGGGGCGCGTGAGGTATTGGGGCTAGGGCTTAACTCGCTTGGCTACAGTCTCAACTCTAAAAATCCACAGCAGTTGGAAGAGACAGTAGACAAGCTCTACAAGCTTACGCCAAATATCAAGGCCATCGTTGCCGACGAGATGAAGGGCTACATGATTCAGAACAACGCTGCTATCGGTGTGACCTTCTCTGGTGAAGCTAGCCAAATGCTAGAAAAAAATGAAAATCTACGCTATGTGGTACCGACAGAGGCCAGCAACCTTTGGTTTGACAATATGGTCATTCCCAAAACAGTCAAAAACCAAGACGCAGCCTATGCCTTTATCAACTTTATGTTGAAACCTGAAAATGCTCTCAAAAATGCAGAGTATGTCGGCTATTCAACGCCAAACCTACCAGCTAAGGAATTGCTCCCAGAGGAGAAAAAAGAAGACAAAGCTTTCTATCCAGATGCTGAAACCATGAAACACCTAGAAGTTTATGAGAAATTTGACCATAAATGGACAGGCAAATACAGCGACCTCTTCCTACAGTTTAAAATGTATCGGAAGTAGAAGTAGAATGTCAGAAAACGAATCAGTTAAGCTGGTTCGTTTTTTTCCTAAATAATAAGCAACTTTTTGATTTTGTTTGACAAATTGTTAAGAATCTAATATAATAAAATTCGTAGAAGAAAACTATCGCTTTTAGCGTAGCCAAAGAATTACTGGTCGGTCTGTTTTGGTCGGTAGTTCGTAGATAGGCTTATTTGGGTTTTATATATTTTCCGCAAGCAGATGAATAAATATATCGTAGGAAGAGGTGTAAATAGCCTCTTTATTTTTTTGAGAAAAGGTACAGTATGTTAAGAAATTTAATTCTTAGTTACAGAACGTTGATGGATACTCAATACAAATTTACTATCACTCAGACTGTCTCCAAACAAACTACAGAAAAATATATTGAGTTAAGCTTCACGGAACCAAATTTTCATCATCTTATAGGTTTGTACAAACTAAAAGGAATAGATAAAGTTAAGTGCTTCAATGGTAATGGGGCTCAGAGGATATATAACCAAATTTTGGGGAATCATATCACTTTTTATGATTTAGATAAAGATACATCTCAGCATAAGGCTGCATTTTTATCTAGAGCAACTTCTCTGAATTTAATTTATACGATGCTAGAAAATATAAGTGTTAATTTAAAGGGATTGTATTATTTTGACCCAAATAAAATTGGGTCGAAGATTAAAGCAAAGTATTTATTGCATTTTCAACATAGAGATAAAGAATTTTATTTTTTGTTTGATAAATATGATAAGAAGGTTAAGAATACTGATATTTGCTATCCTGTTTCAGTTTTTAGAAGAAAAATACAAGCTGAGTTACCAGAAGGGCGTAGTGCAAAACACTATGAAATGAACCAAACTCCCATTAAGCTATTGAAGGTTGAAAAAATACAGGGGGCTAGAATTGTTACATTATACGACAGATAGTTCATTTGGTTTAGAGAGCTATTTTGAGTATGACAGGTATATCAGATATCTGAGATGTAAGTCCGTTGTGGGCACCAGCTAACTGTGAAGCCAATAGCAATCCTAAGCATGACGCTGGAAATAAGAATCATCAGAGGAAGGAATAGAGAAATCGTGGCTATGCAAAAATAAATATTATAGCAAGATATGTATAGCAGATAAGATGGTAGTAAGTTTTGAGGAAAATCAAACGCTAATGATAGTGTTTATCTCAAAAGAATCATTTCCAGTTGACGCAAGCTTAAAAAAACGTTATAATAAGAAAGTTGAGAATTGATTTTCAGTTGTCTTAGTCCAGAGAAGTGGCGGTGCTGCGAGCCATCTAAGCTAGGAAGTCATGCTACTCAATCATACAATTGCATAAGAATAAGAGAATGACAAGTTCATTGAATGAAGGTGGTACCGCGGTTTTTCGCCCTTCGTGATATGGGCTTGTCTTTTGATTTTTTGGAGGTGTTGATGAAAACATTTCTTGTCAAACAAAAGTTTCGTCTTGGAGGCGAACGCTTCGCTATAAAGGATGACAGGGGAGAAATCGCCTATCAGGTGGAGGGATCATTTTTTAAGATTCCTAAAACCTTTACCATCTATGATGCTAATGGTGAACAGGTCAGTCAGATCAGTAAAGAAATCTTGACCTTGCTTCCTCGTTTTGAGATTCAGCTTCGGGATGGCTCGAGTTTTGTCATTCGTAAGAAGTTGACCTTCTGGCGAGATAAGTATGAGTTTGATAATCTAGGTCTTCGTATCGAGGGCAATATCTGGGATTTGAATTTCAAATTGCTGGATGATCGCGATCAGCTGATTGCGGAAATCAAGAAAGAACTCTTCCATTTGACCTCTACCTATACCGTAACGGTTCTGGAGGACGCTTATGCAGACCTAGTCATTTCCCTCTGTGTCGCGATTGACTATGTGGAAATGCTGGAAAGCCAATCACATTAAACAAGTAAATAAGGAGACAATATGAAACAACTATCTAGTGCACAAGTACGCCAAATGTGGCTTGACTTCTGGGCGACCAAAGGTCACTCTGTAGAACCATCAGTGAGCTTGGTTCCTGTAAATGACCCAACTCTTTTGTGGATCAACTCTGGGGTAGCAACGCTTAAGAAATACTTTGACGGGACCATTATCCCTGAAAATCCACGTATTACCAATGCCCAAAAGGCTATCCGTACAAACGATATTGAAAACGTAGGGAAGACTGCACGTCACCATACCATGTTTGAAATGTTGGGGAACTTCTCAATCGGGGATTACTTCCGTGACGAAGCTATCACTTGGGCTTATGAGCTTTTGACAAGCCCTGAATGGTTTGATTTTCCTGCTGAAAAACTATACATGACCTACTATCCAGACGATAAAGATTCTTACAACCGCTGGATTGAAGTGGGAGTAGATCCAAGTCACTTGATTCCAATCGAAGATAACTTCTGGGAAATCGGTGCGGGACCTTCTGGACCAGATACAGAAATCTTCTTTGACCGTGGAGAAGCATTTGACCCAGAAAATATCGGTATTCGCCTGCTTGCAGAAGATATCGAAAACGACCGTTATATTGAAATCTGGAACATCGTTTTGTCACAATTTAACGCAGACCCTGCTGTTCCTCGTAGAGAATACAAGGAATTGCCACACAAGAACATTGATACGGGCGCTGGTTTGGAGCGTTTGGTGGCGGTTATCCAAGGGGCTAAGACCAACTTTGAAACGGACCTCTTCATGCCGATCATTCGTGAAGTGGAGAAATTGTCTGGTAAGGTCTATGATCAGGATGGCGACAACATGAGCTTTAAGGTCATCGCTGACCACATCCGTTCACTTTCATTTGCCATCGGTGATGGTGCCCTTCCAGGAAATGAAGGTCGTGGGTACGTCCTTCGTCGTCTTCTCCGTCGTGCTTCTATGCATGGTCAAAAATTGGGAATCAACGAGCCTTTCCTTTACAAATTGGTTCCAACTGTTGGTAAAATCATGGAAAGCTACTACCCAGAAGTGCTTGAAAAACGTAACTTTATCGAAAAAATCGTTAAGAGCGAGGAAGAATCATTTGCGCGTACTCTTCACTCAGGTCAACACTTTGCCCAAGGCATTGTAGCTGACTTGAAAGAAAAAGGTCAATCTGTCATTGCTGGTTCTGATGTTTTCAAACTCTATGATACATACGGATTCCCCGTAGAGTTGACAGAAGAAATTGCTGAAGAAGCTGGTATGACTGTAGACCGTGAAGGTTTTGAAGCAGCCATGAAGGAACAGCAAGAACGCGCGCGTGCCTCAGCTGTCAAGGGTGGTTCAATGGGTATGCAAAATGAAACTCTTCAAAACATCACTGTAGAAAGTGTCTTCAACTACAATGCTAGTCAATTGTCTTCTAAATTGGTGGCTATCGTGGCTGACAATGCAGAAGTAGAAGCTGTATCAGAAGGAACTGCCTCTCTTATCTTTGCGGAAACGCCATTCTATGCTGAAATGGGTGGACAGGTCGCTGACCACGGACAAATCTTGGATGAGTCAGGTAAGGTTGTGGCTACTGTGACAAATGTTCAAAAAGCACCAAACGGACAAGCTCTTCATACAGTTGAAGTCCATGCACCACTTGCCTTGAACCAAGAATATACCTTGGCAATTGATACAAATCGTCGTCACCGTGTCATGAAAAATCACACAGCGACTCACTTGCTTCACGCTGCCCTTCACAATATCCTTGGAAACCACGCAACACAAGCAGGATCTCTTAACGAAGTTGAATTCCTTCGATTTGACTTTACTCATTTCCAAGCAGTAACTGCAGAAGAATTGCGTGCGATTGAACAGCAAGTTAACGAGAAAATCTGGGAAGCTCTTGAAGTGAAAACAGTTGAAACGGATATTGACACTGCCAAAGAAATGGGAGCTATGGCTCTCTTTGGTGAGAAATACGGCAAGGAAGTACGTGTCGTGACTATCGGTGACTACTCTATCGAGCTTTGTGGTGGTACCCACGTTGGCAACACTTCTGAAATTGGCCTCTTCAAGATTGTCAAAGAAGAAGGGATTGGTTCAGGAACTCGCCGTATCTTAGCAGTGACTGGTAAGGAAGCCTTTGAAGCCTACCGCGAACAAGAAGATGCTCTTAAAGCTGTCGCAGCAACTCTTAAAGCACCTCAACTTAAAGAAGTATCTCACAAGGTAGAAGGACTTCAAGAACAACTTCGTCAACTTCAAAAAGAAAATGCTGAATTGAAAGAAAAAGCCGCAGCTGCAGCCGCAGGCGATATCTTCAAGGATGTGAAGGAAGTCAACGGTCACCGTTACATTGCTAGCCAAGTGTCTGTATCTGATGCCGGTGCCCTTCGTACCTTTGCAGATAACTGGAAACAAAAAGACTACTCTGATCTTCTTGTCCTTGTTGCCGCTATCGGTGACAAAGTCAATATCCTTGTAGCAAGCAAGACAAAAGACCTTCATGCAGGAAACCTTGTCAAAGAATTGGCACCTATCGTCGATGGACGTGGTGGTGGTAAACCAGACATGGCCATGGCAGGAGGAAGCAACCAAGCTAAGATTCAAGAATTGTTGGATGCGGTAGCAGGTAAATTGTAATCAAGTAATACTCTTCGAAAATCAAATTCAAACAACGTCAGCTTCGCCTTGCCGTAGGTATAGGTAACTGACTTCGTCAGTCTTATCTACAACCTCAAAACTGTGTTTTTAGCAACCTGCGGCTAGCTTCCTAGTTTGCTCTTTGATTTTCATTGAGTATAAAGATCTATCCATTTGGGTAGGTCTTTTTGTGAATACAAAAAAAGCCAAATCCGATTGGATCTGGCTTAATAATCATTGGCAATTAGATTGTATTGGCTGCCCAGACACTTACCGAAGCAGCTGAGACTGGGAATTGTCCATAACCTTCCTCATCAATTGTAACTTGACCTTGGTGATTTCCAAGTAAATCTACGAAGGATTGGTTAGCCCATTCTTGGCCGACAAACATAGACTTGCTGTTTTCTTGGTCATTTGAGATAAGGACTGCGATTGGGGATTGATTTTCAGCACCTGAACGTACCCAACCGATACAGTTAGCATCATCAAAGTAGTCAGTTTGATCTCCATAGGCCAAATCTTTTCGGATGATTAGGAGGCGGTCAAGGACTTCTTTGAAATCTTGTTGAGCATATTGCCCTGAAATCCCATAGTAGTCGCCGTAAAAGACACATGGAAGGCCATTTTGGCGTAACAGAATGAGGGCATAGGCTGCTGGTTTGAACCATTCTTCAACGGTAGACTCAAGAGCCTGACCTCGTTGTGTATCGTGGTTGTCGACAAAAGTCACAGCCTTGTCAGGCTTGAGTTCAACCAGGCTATCTGTGAAAATGCCACGAAGGTCATAGTTGGAACCTGCTCGGCTAGCATCAAAGAGATTCTGGTGGAGACGAACATCGACAAGGTCAAAGCGTTCTTCCGTTTTTTCAAGATAGTCCAGATTGGCTTCCTTGTCTGGATTCCAAAATTCACCAAAAACATAGAAATCCTCACCGTATTTTTCCTTCATATCGCGAATAAAATTGCTCATGAAGAAAGAGTCAATGTGCTTAACGGCATCCAAACGGAAACCAGCAATACCAGTCGTCTCCATGAACCAGTCAGCCCAGTCATAGATATTTTTGATAACTTCAGGATGCTTAAAGTCTAGGTCGGCATACATGAGGTAGTCGTAGTTACCATTTTCGTTATCGACCAATTCCTCGTTGGCCCAGCCTTTATTGTCCCCTTGGATCAGATAAATCCCAGACTTACGGCGTTTTGCATCATAGTCAGTACCTGTGAAGTGGTACCAGTGCCAGTGGAAGTCATTGTAGGTATCTTGGCGACCATCGAAGGTAAAGCTAGTCCAGCCATTGATGGTGAAAGGTTCCCCAAGTTCAACCGTACGGTCTACAGGATCCACTTCGATAACCTGAAAGGCTTCCATGTGATCAGCAGCAGCCTTGTGATTGAGCACCACATCGGCCATAGGCTGGATTCCCTGCGCTTTTAGGGCTTGAATGGCTTGAAGATAGTCTTCTTTAAAACCATACTTAGTGCGGACAGTCCCTTTTTGGTTGAACTCTCCTAGGTCGAATAAGTCATAGACCCCATAGCCGACATCTTTTTCATTGGTCGCCTTGAAAGCTGGTGGCATCCAGACATGACTGATGCCGAGATTAGCTAGGTGTGGAGTATCTTCAGCCAGACGCGTCCAGTGCTGACCGTCGTGGGGCAGATACCATTCAAAGTATTGCATGAGTGTTTGATTTTGCATGATGTTTCCTCTTACTTGTCAATCTTGTTCTTTATTCTATCATAAAGTATTGGTTAGCGCCAACGTTTGCATAAGATAGAAGGAAACTATTTTAACTATTTAAAATAAAGTATTGATTTTTTTGTATCAAAGTGCTAGTATAATAGTATGTAATATAGATAAAGATAGGAGTCATCCCATGATTGAATTTCAAAATGTTAGTAAGTTGTATGGTGATAAAGAGGCTTTGAGCAATCTCAATTTGCAGATTGAAAATGGGGAGATTATGGGCTTGATTGGCCATAATGGTGCTGGGAAATCGACCACTATAAAATCCCTAGTCAGTATCATTTCACCCAGCAGTGGTCGTATTTTGGTAGACGGTCAGGATTTATCGGAAAATCGCTTGACGATCAAACGAAAGATTGGCTACGTAGCAGACTCGCCTGACTTATTTTTACGCTTAACGGCCAATGAATTTTGGGAATTGATCGCCTCATCCTATGATCTGACTAGCTCTGACTTGGAGGCTAGTCTAGCTAGGCTATTGAGTGTTTTTGATTTTGCTGAAAACCGCTATCAGGTTATTGAAACCCTTTCTCACGGAATGCGTCAGAAAGTCTTTGTCATCGGAGCACTCTTGTCTGATCCCGATATTTGGGTTTTGGACGAACCCTTGACTGGTTTGGATCCCCAGGCTGCCTTTGATTTGAAGCAAATGATGAAGGAACATGCACAAAAAGGCAAGACAGTCTTGTTTTCAACCCATGTCCTAGAGGTGGCAGAGCAAGTCTGTGATCGGATTGCCATTTTGAAAAAGGGGCATTTGATTTATTGTGGTAGCGTAGAGGACTTGAGAAAAGACCATCCAGACCAGTCTTTGGAAAGTATCTACCTTAACCTTGCTGGTAGAAAAGAGGAGGTTTCAGATGCGTCTCAAGGTCATTAAAAAATTAGTGGATATCAATATCCTCTATTCATCTCAAGAAGCTAATCTGGCTAACCTACGAAAGAAGCAGGCTAAGAATCCTGGAAAAAAAGTAAATGTTTCCGCTAGAGTCCTCAGTTCTTACATTTTTTCCAGTCTCTTGATGCTCATCATTTTTAGTAATCTAGCCATTCATTTTCCTTTTAAGGAAAGGCCTATTTATTTTAGTGGAATGGTTTCTTTTTTACTGCTGCTTGTCTTTTCAACTTCTTTAACAGCTTTTTACAATGTCTTTTATGAGAGTAAGGACTTGGCATCGTATAGGCCCTATGCTTTTAAAGAATCAGAGATTATAATTGCCAAAGGTCTGTCTGTCCTCTTGCCAGCTCTAGCTGGAATTATACCAATCCTAGCTTATTTTCTAGTCCTCTACATTAGGCTAGCCCCTTCTCTGTGGCTGGGTTTGCCTTTGATGCTGCTGTCCTTGGCCTTATTATTTGTCTCTTTGGCTTTAGTGATGGTAGTGGCAGTGCATTTCTTGGCTCAAACTGCGCTTTTTAGAAAGTATCAGTCTATTTTTGCGAATGTGATGATTGGGATAGGGGTTCTCATACCTTTATTATTTGTCTTCTTTACCCAGTCTATTTCTAGAGGTATAGGTAATCAGACTAAAGAAATTCCACCTCTCATTTACCCTATTCATCTCTTTTACAAAATAGCAGTGGAGCCTTTTTCGACAGAAGCCTTAGTGGGTCTGCTCGCTTGGATAGCTTTAACTGTTTTCTTGCTTTACATGACCAAAAAGAAGGTCCTTCCTCGTTTTTATGACGTTATCCTGCTTAATAGTGAGGAGAAGGTCAAAAAAGAACGTCGCAGTAAGGAGAGGATTTCAACTACTAAAAAGGGCTTTTTCCGCATGGTTTTGCGCTACAACCTCTCCCTCTTGGGACAGGGAACTGGCGTGGTTACAGTGCTTCTTACAAGTGCTTTCCTTCCTTATCTCATGATGATTGGTCTGATTTCCAAAATCCGAGATTCTCAGATAGTTCCAGACATTCATCCTCCATACTGGTTACCCTTGTTTTTTATAGCTCTCTTTATAGCAGTTGTCAATAACAATATCACCAGCCTGCCTTCAATTGCCTTATCCTTGGAGAGGGAAAATGTTGATTTTCTTAAGAGTTTACCCTTTGACTTTGCTCGTTATGTGAAAGTGAAATTTTGGATTATATTTGCTGTCCAGTCCTTTTTACCAGTTTTGATTTTACTTGGTCTTTCTCTATATCTAGGCTTGCCCATCCTTTCGATGATTTACCTTCTTGTAGTCTGGACCCTTGCTAGTGTCATCCTTTCTTGCCACTATTACTTTAAGGACGTGAAAAATCTGTCAACCAATTGGAGTAACATTACGGATCTGGTGAATCGTTCAAATCGTATAGTAGCAATAGTTTTACTCTTAATTTATAGTGTTATCTTAATGATTTTAGTCATTGTAAGCTTGTTCTTGGTTCAGTCTCTCTCCCCTGTCCTTGCCATCAGCTTGGGAGTAGGAGTTCTTATCCTCCTGCTTGTTCTTGCTATTTTTGGCTATCATTACTACCTGTCACGCATATTGGCAGAAATAGAAAAAAGATGAGGTAGTTGGTCGCTTGCTTGATAAATTTTATAAAAAGAAATGAAGCTGAGCAACCTCCACTTCTAACTAGCAAAAAAACGAGCATTTCCGTAGTTGGATATACTCGTTTTTCTATGCCATTTTTCTTATCATAAGAACAAAACGACTAGAAATTTATAACAATGTATAAATCCTACAGCATCAATTGCTTAAATTTTGGACTAGATTTTATCTATGATGTTTTGAAGATTAATGGAGCTTGAGATGTTTGCTATTTATGGATAGTGTACAAAGTAAATTGTTACTGGCGAGCTCTCTCATGCTTCTGGGGCTGCCTTTCATCTAGTTATTCTTATAAAAATCCGTTTTTATACTAAATGAAAAACAAAGAGCAAACTAGGAAGCTAGCCTCAGGTTGCTCAAAGTACCGCGTTGCAAATAAAGCTGGACGTGGTTTGAAGAGATTTTCGAAGAGTATTAGACTAATTTCCACTTGGGTCAGGCAACTGGAAGTTACTTTGAGAAGTTACCGAGAAATGATTCCTATTTGTAAAACTCTGATAAGTCTTGGCTGATTTTGGAGAAATATGGTATAATTTTTCTTATGGAAAAGATTATCATTACAGCAACTGCTGAAAGTATTGAACAAGTTAAACAACTGCTCGAAGCTGGTGTAGATCGTATCTATGTCGGTGAGAAAGATTTTGGCCTTCGTCTGCCAACAACCTTTAGTTATGACCAATTGCGTGAAATTGCTAATCTGGTTCATGATGCTGGTAAGGAATTGATCGTTGCAGTCAATGCCCTCATGCACCAAGATATGATGGACCGTATCAAGCCTTTCCTCGATTTCTTGGAAGAAATTAAGACAGATTACATTACAATTGGGGATGCAGGTGTCTTTTATGTGGTCAATCGCGATGGTTATTCCTTTAAAACCATCTATGATGCTTCTACAATGGTGACAAGCAGTCGTCAGATTAACTTTTGGGGACAAAAGGCTGGCGCATCTGAGGCTGTTTTGGCGCGTGAAATTCCATCAGCTGAACTTTTCAAAATGCCAGAGATTTTGGAAATTCCTGCCGAAGTTTTGGTGTATGGTGCTAGTGTGATTCACCATTCTAAACGTCCGCTCTTGCAAAACTACTATAATTTTACGCATATCGATGATGAAAAGACCCGCAAGCGCGACCTTTTCTTGGCTGAGCCAAGTGATCCTGAGAGCCATTACTCTATCTTTGAAGATAATCATGGGACCCACATCTTTGCCAACAATGATCTTGATTTGATGACCAAATTGACAGAATTGGTGGAGCATGGTTTTACTCACTGGAAATTAGAAGGACTCTATACTCCAGGTCAAAACTTTGTTGAGATTGCAAAACTCTTTATCCAAGCGCGTAGCTTGATTCAAGAGGGCAACTTTAGCCATGACCAAGCCTTCTTGCTGGATGAAGAAGTGCGCAAGTTACACCCTAAAAACCGTTTCCTTGATACAGGATTTTATGATTACGACCCTGATATGGTTAAATAAAGTAAATGGATAGTTGAGAGAAGGATGAGACAAACATTTCTTCTCTCAATTTTTCTTATTTCTTCACCATTTTCAAAAAAATCAGCAGGCTCGGATGCTCTGTTTACTGGGAATTTTAATACAAGTAACCTTCTTGAGTTTGAAAATTATCCCATGTTTGCAGGTGCCAAATGGCCCTTTTTTTGGTATAATTTTTTATAATGAAAACGATTGGTAATCGCTATGTTGTGGTTGATTTAGAGGCAACTAGCACAGGTAGTAAGGCTAAAATTATCCAAGTGGGAATTGTTGTGATTGAGGATGGGAAAATCGTCGATCACTATACGACGGATATCAATCCACATGAACCTTTGGATGCCCATATTAAAGAACTGACAGGATTGACAGACCAACGTCTGGCGCAAGCACCTGATTTTTCGCAAGTTGCCAGAAAAATCTTTGACTTGGTGGAGGATGGGATTTTTGTAGCCCATAATGTTCAGTTTGATGCCAATCTCTTGGCGGAAAATTTATTTTTTGAAGGCTATGAACTAAGAAATCCTCGTGTTGACACGGTCGAATTGGCTCAGGTCTTTTTCCCTGAACTGGAAAAATATAGTTTGCCGATTTTGTGTCAGGAATTAGGAATTCCTCTAAAACATGCCCACACAGCTCTTTCAGATGCCCAAGCTACAGCAGAATTACTCTTATTTTTACGAGAAAAGATGGCCCAACTTCCTAAAGGTCTCTTGGAACGCTTGCTGGAAATGGCTGATGCCCTCCTATATGAATCTTACCTGGTTATTGAGGAAATCTATAGAAATCAATCTATCCTGACTTCTCCAGACTTGGTCGAAGTTCAAGGACTGTATTTCAAGAAAACTGCATCTCCTCTGGAGACACGAAAACTATCTCAAGATTTTTCTAAAAATATTTCTCTATTGAACCTTGAAATGAGGGAGGAACAAGAAAGTTTTGCTAAAGAGGTTGGCTTGTTATTGAAGGATGAGCCTGTATCATTAATTCAAGCGCCGACAGGAATTGGGAAAACCTATGGCTATCTCTTGCCCGCTTTGTCCCGAGTAGAAAATCGTCAGATTGTCCTTAGCGTTCCGACAAAGATTCTTCAAAATCAAATCATGGAAGAAGAAGGTAAAGGTCTCAAGGAAGTATTCCATACAGATATTCATTCTTTAAAGGGACCACAAAATTACCTGAAGTTGGATGCCTTTTATCGTTCCTTGCAGGAAAATGATGAAAATCGCTTATTTAGACGCTTTAAAATGCAACTCTTGGTCTGGTTGACAGAGACAGAAACCGGGGATTTGGATGAGATTGGTCAACTCTACCGTTACCAACATTTTCTGACAGATCTTCGTCATGATGGGAATTTATCATCCAAGAGCTTATTTATGACGGAAGATTTCTGGAAACGTAGTCAAGAAAGAGCAGAGACTTGCAAGCTCTTAGTGACCAATCATGCCTATCTTGTAACCAGACTTGAAGATAATCCTGAATTTATCAGCGACCGTTTATTGATTATTGATGAAGTCCAAAAAGTTTTGTTGGCCCTAGAAAATCTGCTTCAAGAGACCTACGATATCCAGTCTATTATCGACTTGCTTGATAAGGCTTTACTGGATGAACCGAATAAGGTCCAACAACGAATACTAGAAAGTATTCGCTTTGAGTGCCTTTACTTGATAGAACAATTTCAGTCTGGTAAATCTAGGAAAAATATCTTAGATTCTCTGACTAATCTCCACCAGTATTTTTCAGAATTAGAGGTAGAAGGATTTGAAGAACTGGTTCGCTATTTTACGGCTGAAGGTGATTACTGGCTTCAAGCAACTGAAACGAGTCAAAAGAAAATTCAGATTTCTTCTACAAAATCAGGCCGAATTTTCCTATCTTCCTTAGTGCCAAATTCATGTCAAGTCTTGGGAGTGTCGGCCACTCTTGAGATTAGTCAGAGGGTTTCTTTGGCAGACCTTTTAGGCTATCCCGAAGCCAAATTTGTCAAGATTGAAGCTCATAAAAAACAGGATCAAGAAGTGGTCTTGGTCAAAGATTTCCCTCTAGTAACAGAAACTTCCATAGAAGTCTATGCCAAAGAGGTAGCTGATTTGCTGATGGATGTCCAAGTTTTCCAACAACCGATTTTAGTTCTCTTTACTGCCAAAGACATGCTTCTAGCAGTATCGGATTTACTTCCAGTTAGCCATCTGGCCCAGTATAAAAATGGCGATGTTCATCAACTGAAGAAACGCTTTGAAAAAGGTGAACAACAAATCCTGCTTGGTGCAGCAAGTTTTTGGGAGGGAGTTGATTTTTCAAGCCATCCTTTTGTGATTCAAGTTGTACCAAGACTTCCTTTCCAAAATCCCCAAGAGCCCTTGACGAAAAAGATCAATCAGGAACTAATTCAAGAAGGGAAAAATGCCTTTTATGATTATCAATTGCCTATGGCTATTATTCGTTTAAAACAGGCTTTGGGAAGAAGTATGAGACGTGAACACCAACGTTCCTTAACCCTCATTCTGGATAGAAGAATCGTCGGAAAACGATACGGCAAGCAAATAGTGACTTCTCTAGCAAAAGAAGCGAGCGTTACAACGATCGCTCAATCTGAAGTTAATGAGGCTGTTGATAAATTTTTAAATGAACTTTGATAAATAGTATTGTATGAAAGTATAAGGTTAGTATATATGAAACGTTCTCTCGACTCTAGAGTCGATTATAGTTTGCTATTGCCAGTGTTTTTCCTACTGGTTATCGGCGTGGTGGCTATTTATATAGCCGTTAGTCATGATTATCCAAATAATATTTTGCCCATTTTAGGACAGCAGGTCGCCTGGATTGCCTTGGGGCTTGTGATTGGTTTTATCGTCATGCTCTTTAATACAGAATTTCTTTGGAAAGTGACCCCTTTTCTATATATGTTAGGTTTGGGACTCATGGTCTTGCCGATCGTCTTTTATAATCCAAGCCTAGTTGCATCAACGGGTGCCAAAAACTGGGTATCAATAAATGGAATTACTCTATTCCAACCGTCAGAATTTATGAAGATATCCTATATCCTCATGTTGGCTCGTGTCATTGTCCAATTTACAAAGAAACATAAGGAATGGCAACGTACAGTTCCGCTGGACTTTTTATTAATTTTTTGGATGATTGTCTTTACCATTCCAGTCCTAGTTCTTTTGGCACTTCAAAGTGACTTGGGGACGGCTTTGGTTTTTGTAGCTATTTTCTCAGGAATCGTCTTGCTATCAGGAGTTTCTTGGAAAATTATTATTCCAGTATTTGTGACTGCTGTAACAGGAGTTGCTGGTTTCTTAGCCATTTTTATCAGTAAGGGCGGTCGTGCTTTTCTACATCAACTGGGAATGCCGACCTACCAAATCAATCGTATCTTGGCTTGGCTCAATCCATTTGACTTTGCCCAAACAACCACTTACCAACAGGCTCAAGGGCAGATTGCCATTGGGAGTGGTGGCTTATTTGGTCAGGGATTTAATGCTTCGAATCTGCTTATTCCAGTTCGTGAGTCGGATATGATTTTCACGGTTATTGCAGAAGATTTTGGATTTATTGGCTCAGTCCTTGTTATTGCCCTTTACCTCATGCTCATTTACCGTATGTTGAAGATTACTCTCAAATCAAATAACCAGTTCTACACCTATATTTCTACTGGTTTGATTATGATGTTACTCTTCCACATTTTTGAAAATATCGGCGCTGTGACGGGCTTGCTTCCATTGACTGGGATTCCACTGCCTTTTATTTCGCAAGGGGGATCGGCTATTATCAGTAACTTGATCGGTGTTGGCTTGCTTTTATCGATGAGTTACCAGACCAATCTAGCTGAAGAAAAGAGTGGAAAAGTCCGATTCAAGCGGAAAAAGGTTGTATTAAAACGAATCAAATAAGGAGAAAATCATGGTTAAAGTAGCAGTTATGTTAGCTCAGGGCTTTGAAGAAATTGAAGCTTTGACAGTTGTAGATGTCTTGCGTCGGGCAAATATTACTTGTGATATGGTTGGTTTTGAGGAGCAAGTGACGGGTTCGCACGCAATCCAAGTAAGAGCGGATCGTGTCTTTGATGGTGATTTATCAGACTATGACATGATTGTCCTTCCTGGAGGGATGCCTGGTTCTGCACATTTGCGTGACAATCAGGCCTTGATTCAAGAATTGCAAAGCTTCGAGCAAAAAGGAAAGAAATTTGCAGCCATTTGTGCGGCGCCAATTGCCCTCAATCAAGCTGGAGTATTGAAAAACAAGCAGTACACTTGTTATGATGGCGTTCAAGAGCAAATCCTTGATGGTCAATATGTCAAGGAAACAGTAGTGGTAGATGGTCATTTGACAACCAGTCGAGGTCCCTCTACAGCCCTTGCCTTTGCCTACGAGTTGGTGGAGCAGCTAGGAGGGGACGCAGAGAGTTTACGAACAGGAATGCTCTATCGAGATGTCTTTGGTAAAAATCAGTAAAACGGGAGTCAACCTCTCGTTTTTTTATGTGGAAAACTCAGGGAAATCATCGCTTTTTTAACTAAAAAATGGTATAATGAAAGCTATGAAAAATCACGATTATATCTGGGATTTAGGTGGAACTTTACTGGATAATTATGAAACTTCAACAGCTGCATTTGTTGAAACATTAGCGCTGTATGGTATCACACAAGATCATGACAGTGTCTATCAGGCTTTAAAGGTTTCTACTGATTTTGCGATTGAGACATTCGCTCCCAACTTAGAACATTTTTTAGAAAAGTACAAGGAAAATGAAGCCAGAGAGCTTGAACATCCGATTTTATTTGATGGAGTTTCTGACTTATTGGAGGACATTTCAAATCAAGGTGGGCGTCATTTCTTGGTTTCTCACAGAAATGATCAGGTCTTAGAAATTTTAGAAAAAACCTCTATAGCAGCTTATTTTACAGAAGTAGTCACTTCTAGCTCAGGTTTTAAGAGAAAACCAAATCCTGAGTCTATGATTTATTTAAGAGAAAAGTATCAGATTAGCTCTGGTCTTGTTATTGGTGATCGGTCGATTGATATCGAAGCAGGTCAAGCAGCAGGATTGGATACCCACTTGTTTACCAGTATCGTGAATTTAAGACAAGTATTAGACATGTAAGAAAAAGGAAAAAGATGACAGAAGAAATCAAAAATCTGCAGGCACAGGATTATGATGCCAGTCAAATTCAAGTTTTAGAGGGCTTAGAGGCTGTTCGTATGCGTCCAGGGATGTATATCGGGTCAACCTCAAAAGAAGGTCTTCACCATCTAGTCTGGGAAATTGTTGATAACTCAATTGACGAAGCTTTGGCAGGATTTGCCAGCCATATTCAAGTCTTTATTGAGCCAGATAATTCGATTACTGTTGTTGATGATGGGCGTGGTATCCCAGTCGATATTCAGGAAAAAACAGGCCGACCTGCCGTTGAGACTGTCTTTACTGTCCTTCATGCTGGAGGAAAGTTTGGCGGTGGTGGCTACAAGGTCTCAGGTGGTCTTCACGGAGTGGGGTCGTCAGTAGTTAACGCCCTTTCCACTCAATTAGATGTTCATGTCCACAAAAACGGTAAGATTCATTACCAAGAATACCGTCGTGGTCATGTTGTTGCTGATCTTGAGGTAGTCGGAGATACAGATAGAACTGGAACAACAGTTCATTTTACACCGGACCCAGAAATCTTCACTGAAACAACAACCTTTGATTTTGATAAATTAAATAAACGGATTCAAGAGTTGGCCTTTCTAAATCGCGGTCTTCAAATCTCCATCACAGATAAGCGCGAAGGTTTGGAACAAACTAAGCATTACCATTATGAAGGTGGGATTGCTAGCTACGTTGAATATATCAATGAGAATAAGGATGTTATCTTTGATACACCAATCTACACCGATGGTGAGATGGATGATATCACAGTCGAAGTAGCTATGCAGTACACAACGGGTTACCATGAAAATGTCATGAGTTTCGCCAATAACATTCACACCCATGAAGGTGGTACGCATGAACAAGGTTTCCGTACAGCACTGACTCGTGTTATCAACGATTATGCTCGTAAAAATAAGTTACTGAAAGACAATGAAGACAACCTGACAGGAGAAGATGTCCGTGAAGGATTAACTGCGGTGATTTCAGTTAAGCACCCAAATCCACAGTTTGAAGGGCAAACCAAGACCAAACTGGGAAATAGTGAAGTGGTCAAGATTACCAATCGCCTCTTCAGTGATGCCTTCTCTGATTTCCTTATGGAAAATCCACAGATCGCCAAGCGCATCGTGGAAAAAGGGATTTTAGCTGCCAAGGCTCGTGTGGCTGCCAAGCGTGCGCGTGAAGTTACTCGTAAAAAATCTGGTTTGGAAATTTCCAATCTTCCAGGGAAACTAGCAGACTGTTCTTCTAACAATCCTGCTGAAACAGAACTCTTCATCGTCGAAGGAGACTCAGCTGGTGGGTCAGCTAAATCTGGTCGTAACCGTGAATTTCAAGCTATCTTGCCAATTCGCGGTAAAATCTTGAACGTTGAAAAAGCTAGCATGGATAAAATTCTTGCAAACGAAGAAATTCGTAGTCTTTTCACAGCCATGGGAACAGGATTTGGAGCAGAATTTGATGTTTCAAAAGCTCGTTACCAAAAACTCGTTTTGATGACCGATGCCGATGTCGATGGAGCTCACATTCGTACTCTTCTTTTAACCTTGATTTATCGTTATATGAAACCAATCCTAGAAGCTGGTTATGTTTATATTGCCCAACCACCAATCTATGGTGTCAAGGTTGGAAGCGAGATTAAAGAATACATCCAGCCAGGCGCAGATCAAGAAATCAAACTCCAAGAAGCTTTAGCCCGTTATAGTGAAGGTCGAACCAAACCGACCATTCAGCGTTATAAAGGTCTAGGTGAAATGGATGATCATCAGTTATGGGAAACAACCATGGATCCCGAACATCGTTTGATGGCCAGAGTTTCTGTGGATGATGCTGCAGAAGCAGATAAAATCTTTGATATGTTGATGGGGGATCGAGTAGAGCCTCGTCGTGAGTTTATCGAAGAAAATGCTGTCTATAGTACACTTGATGTCTAAAAAAATGGGAGAAGTAGTTCCCTTGGTCTAAAAAATATGATATAATCATTACGATTGTTTCAAGTAAAAAAGGAGTTTAATATGTCTGCTAGACTAGTAATTTATTTAATAATTGCAGTTGCAGTTTTATTGGTCATTGCCTATGCTATCGCAATCTATGTAAGGAAGCGCAATGAAAGTAAATTAGCAATTTTAGAAGAGAAAAAAGAAGAACTTTATAATCTTCCAGTTAATGATGAAGTTGAAGCTGTAAAAAATATGCACTTGATTGGACAAAGTCAGGTGACTTTCCGTGAATGGAATCAAAAATGGGTTGATTTATCTCTTAATTCTTTTGCCGATATCGAAAATAATCTTTTCGAGGCAGAAGGCTACAATAACTCATTCCGTTTTTTCAAGGCCAGTCATCAAATTGATCAAATCGAGAGTCAAATTACCTTGATTGAAGAAGATATTGCGGCAATTCGCAATGCCTTGGCAGATTTGGAGAAACAAGAGTCTAAAAATAGTGGACGTGTTCTTCATACCTTGGACTTGTTTGAAGAGTTGCAACACCGAGTTGCTGATCATTCTGAAGAATATGGACAAGGTTTGTCTGAAATCGAAAAACAATTGGAAAATATCCAATCAGAGTTTTCTCAGTTTGTAACTTTAAATTCATCTGGTGACCCAGTAGAAGCTGCTGTGATTTTGGATAATGCTGAAAATCATATCTTGGCTTTGACACATATTGTTGATCGTATACCAGCAATTGTAACAACATTATCTAAAGAGCTACCAGATCAACTAGAAGATTTAGAAGATGGTTACCGTAAGCTCTTAGATGCCAACTATTATTTTGCTGAGACAGATATCGAAGCGCGTTTCCAACTGCTTTATGAGGCTCTCAAGAAAAATCATGAGAATATTGCTAAACTAGAATTGGATAATGCAGAGTACGAAAATACTCAAATCCAAGAAGAGATTAATGCACTTTATGATATCTTTACAAGAGAAATTGCGGCACAGAAAGTAGTAGAAGGTTTAGTAGCAACACTTCCTACTTATCTTCAACACATGAAGGAAAATAATGCTTTATTGATAGAAGACATTGAGCGTTTGAGTAAAAGTTATTTACTTTCTGAATCAGATGCAAGTCATGTTCATAGATTGCAAGCTGAGTTAGAGTCTTTGGAAGAATCTGTATTAGAATTAACTTCAGAACAAGAGGAACATTCTGAGCCATATTCATTACTTGAAGAACGTTTGGAAAACTTACAAGCTACTTTGAAAGAAATCGAGGATGAACAAGTTGAACTTAGTCAACGTCTTGCTCAGATTGAAAAAGATGATATCAATGCACGTCAAAAGGCAAATGTATATGTTAATCGTCTCCATACCATCAAGAGATATATGGAGAAACGGAACTTACCTGGTATTCCACAAACTTTCTTGAAGTTATTCTTTACAGCAAGTAATAATACGGAAGATCTAATGGCTGAATTAGAACAAAAATTGGTCAATATAGAGTCAGTTAACCGTGTTCTGGAAATTGCAACGAATGATATGGAAGCTTTAGAAACGGAAACTTATAATATTGTACAGTATGCAACCTTGACAGAACAACTATTGCAATATTCTAACCGCTACCGCTCATTTGATGAACGCATTCAAGAAGCCTTCAATGAAGCTTTAGATATTTTTGAGAAAGAATTTGATTATCATGCTTCGTTTGACAAGATTTCTCAAGCGTTGGAAGTGGCGGAGCCTGGTGTAACCAACCGCTTTGTTACCTCATATGAGAAAACACGTGAAACAATTCGTTTCTAAATAATAAAAAAAGATTTGGTTTTGTGAGAAGCAGAACCAAGTCTTTTTTATTATTTGTCTATAAAATCTTGTATGATAAGATCTCAAGATAAAAAATTGGAGACGATTTAAAAAGCAAGTCAGAACCTATGTTTGGTCTATAAGGTTCAATAGCTTTCTAATCTCTCCAAAATTTTATTTGATTGGAATCGAAATCCCAATTAATTTTTCTGAGTAGAGGGTTTTGATATTGGCCTCATCAATAGAGTCCTTATCAATTTTACGTTTCAAGAAAAATTCTTGGATGGCTTCGATTTCAGTTTCTCGAATAGCACGGTGTTTATTTGAGATGAGGATTTCATAGTGAAGCGGAGCTTGGGTAAAAATAACATCTGTATTTCCAGCAGAATAGACCTCAACAAGGGTTGCATCTGTACTCTCTAGCTGGCTTTTTACAAGTTGCGAGTGTGAGTTTGTCGTATTGATAAGCTTCATAACATTTCCTCCGATTTTCTAATTCTATTATAGCACTTTTTGAATAAAGTCGCTTGATTTAGTCAATCTTATGCTGTTTTTTCCAAGATTGAATGGCCCATTTATGACTACCACGTTTGAGATTTTCAATAGCCTCATCAATAGGGAACCAGGCAATATGATTAAAGTCTTCTAGTGGTTTTTGAACTTCCTTGAAAGATGTCGCTTCATAGAGGTAGGCAGGATTGTAGTAGTAGGTATCACGGTGACGAGAGTAGAAATATTCGTCAGCTTGTCCGTAATAGGTACCAATTTCAGCTGTGAATCCAAGCTCTTCAATCAATTCACGTTTTAGGGCTTCCTGATGATTTTCATCTGCTTCAATTTCGCCACCTGGTAAAAACCAAGCGCCATTAGGCGCTTGAACAAGAACAATTTGTTTTTGTTCAGCGTCTGGAATAACTGCATATACACCGTAACGTGAAACATAGTCTGTATTCGCTTTTTTTTCTCCGAAAGTTGGGTTTGCCATTGCATTTTCCTCATTATCTAGTATCGTTATTATTATCATAATGGACAAAGGGCAAGCTGTCAAGAAATTACAGTTATTTTAGTAAAAAGAAGCAGAAAATTTTCATTTTCTACTCCTTTTCTATAGGATTTATACTTCTTTTTCAGAAGTTTTAACTTCAGCTTTTTTGGCAGACTTAATTTGAATCTTGCCTTTGCTGGTCATAACTGCCTTGAGGTCTTTTTCGCTTGGATTTTCAAGGTAGTAGTCAGTGATTGCGTCCTCAATATAGTCTTGAATAGTACGGCGAAGTGGGCGTGCCCCCATTTTTGGATCATAGCCGAGGTCAACCAACTTTTCCTTGACCTTTTCAGTTACATCTAAATGAATGTTGTTGCTAGAAAGGCGCTTATTAACGTCTGCTAGCATAAGCTCGACAATCTGAAGGAGGTTATCCTTGCTGAGAGCCTTAAATTCGATAATACCATCAAAACGGTTCATAAACTCTGGGCTAAAGAAGTTACCGAGTTCACCAAGAACAGAGTTGGTACGTCCTTCGCGAGCAGCCCCAAATCCAACGCTGGCTTCAGCCTTACCTGTACCTGCATTTGAAGTCATGATAATGATGGCATCTTTGAAACTAACGGTGCGTCCTTGTCCATCTGTCAAACGACCATCGTCCAAGACCTGGAGGAACATATGCATGACATCTGGATGAGCTTTCTCTACTTCATCCAAGAGAATAAGAGAATATGGATTGCGGCGAACTTTTTCAGTTAATTGCCCAGCCTCATCGTAACCAACATAACCTGGAGGGGCGCCGACCAACTTAGCAACGCTGTGTTTTTCCATATATTCACTCATGTCAAAGCGAATCATGCTGTCAGCAGAACCAAAGAGTTCGATGGCCAGTTGTTTGGAAAGTTCTGTCTTACCGACACCAGTTGGTCCGACAAAGAGGAAGCTTCCGATTGGGCGGTTAGGCGTACCGAGACCGACACGATTCCGGCGAATAGCCTTGGCAATCTTATCGACAGCATCATCCTGTCCAATAACATGAGACTTGAGGTCTTCAGCTAGATGGATGAGTTGAGATTGTTCTTTCTCTTTCAAATCGCCAACAGGAATATTGGTTTTCTGCTCGATAATGTGCTCAATGGTTTTCTCACTGATGATAGGAGTATCCTGGTCTGTGACCTTTTTCTTTTGCATTTCCTTATACTTGGCAATCTGGTCGCGGAAATAAGCCGCCTTCTCAAAATCTTCTTCTCGTGTAGCTTGAGATTTGAGATTTTCAGCCTCAATCAAGCGCTGATCGATTACTTTAGGATCCACAAAATTCAAGGTCAAGTTCATTTTAGAACCAGCTTCATCTAGGAGGTCAATGGCCTTGTCAGGCAAGAAGCGATCTTGGATGTAGCGATTGGAAAGAGTTGCAGCTGCTTCAATTGCGGCATCAGTATATTGAACGTGGTGATAGTCTTCGTATTTCTTTTGAATGCCTTTGAGGATAGTGATTGTTTCTTCCACTGTTGGTTCATCGACCTTAACAGGCTGCATACGACGCTCTAGGGCAGCATCCTTTTCAATGATACGGTATTCATTGAGGGTAGTTGCACCGACCAGTTGCAGTTCCCCACGAGCAAGGGCTGGCTTGAGGATATTTCCTGCATCCATATTGCCATCGCCTGCAGAACCAGCACCGACAATTTCATGGATTTCATCGATAAAGAGGATGATGTCCTCACGTTTGCGAATTTCTTCCATGAGTTTTTGCATGCGTTCTTCAAATTGTCCGCGGATACCCGTTCCTTGAACCAAGCTAACCACATCCAGACGGATGACTTGTTTGCCTTGGAGTTTATGTGGAACATCGCCATCAACGATTTTCTGAGCTAGACCTTCGACAACAGCAGTTTTTCCGACACCTGGTTCACCGATAAGAACAGGATTATTCTTGGTTCTGCGATTGAGAATCTCAATGACACGGATAATCTCATCATCGCGCCCAATAACGGGGTCAATGTCTCCACGACGGGCAATCTCAGTTACGTTGATACCAAATTCTTCTAGCAGGCCTTTTTCTTGGCTTGGTGGTGGAGTTTGAGCAGGTCCACGATTTTGGGAACCATAACCGCCGTTTCCACCGTAACCTCCACCTGATTGAGTTGGGGGAGTTGGAGGAGTATTGTTAGAAGGCCTGAAATTGTTTAGGTCATTGAAGAAATCACCAAAGGGATCAAAGTCACGATTGTTCAGATCCGTCATACCTTTAAAGAGGCTATTGTTAGGATCTGTCTTGATAATCTTATAGCAGTTTTGACAGAGGTCAATTTGTTTTTGTTTTCCATTGAGATTGGTGTAAAGATGAATTGTTGAGTCGTTGATTTTACAGTTTTGACAAAGCATACATCTACCTCATTTCTTTTTTTAGCCTGACCTGTTTAATGGTCAAAAATAGTCAAATTTCTATACTCTCATTATAACAGGATTGGGGTGTAAAGCAAGTAAAAAGATTGCAGCTTTGAGAAGTTGTTACAATGAAAATTTTTGAGATTTTAGGGAATAAAAAAATCCTATTTGTGAGACAAAAAGGATTTTGGTTAGACATGCAGGGTGTAATCCCAGCTTGTTTTGTATTAGTAAAGGAGTTCGTAAATCTCCATTGCAATCAAGTCAATGCTATCAAAAGTATAAGTTTCGCGAGCTTCTACATCACGAAGGGTAAAGATTGATCCATTTTCTTCGTCGTGGCTGTATGCAACTTCTGCAACAACAACTCCTTCGCGTTCAAAATTACGTTTTAAATTTCCGCCGTCTTTTGCCATTGCTTCAAGGCGGTTGATGATTCTAACCAAATGTGATTCCATTTTGATTCTCCTTCATTTCTTATCGTTACTATTTTACCATAAAGGAGGCCAACTTGACTAGAAAAAACTAAGATTTCTCGCTAATTCTACCAGCTTAAAGTTTTTTTGAATAAATCGGATAAAAAGTTTGAATTTTAATTCAATACATGTTATAATCATACAGTATTCTATTTTAGAAAGCAGTGTGATTATGAATTTTTCTTTTTTACCTAAGTATTTACCTTATTTTAACTATGGGGCTGTTGTGACGGTTCTCATTTCTATCTGTGTTGTCTTTTTGGGAACTATTTTGGGTGTTGTCTTGGCTTTTGGGCAACGTTCAAAGTTTAAACCGCTTGTTTGGCTCGCCAACTTATACGTTTGGATTTTCCGTGGGACACCGATGATGGTTCAGATTATGATTGCTTTTGCCCTTATGCACATCAATGCTCCGACTATTCAGGTTGGAATTTTAGGTGTTGACCTTTCTCGTCTGATTCCAGGGATTTTGATTATCTCTATGAACAGTGGTGCTTATGTTTCTGAGACTGTTCGTGCTGGGATTAATGCGGTTCCAAAAGGTCAGCTAGAAGCGGCTTATTCGCTAGGAATTCGTCCTAAAAATGCGATGCGGTATGTGATTTTGCCACAAGCAATCAAAAATATTTTGCCAGCATTGGGGAACGAATTTATCACCATTATCAAGGACAGCTCCCTATTATCAGCTATCGGTGTTATGGAGTTGTGGAACGGGGCTACAACAGTTTCTACAACAACCTATTTACCTTTAACACCACTTTTATTTGCAGCCTTTTATTACTTGATTATGACTTCTATTTTGACAGTAGCCTTGAAAGCTTTTGAAAAACGTATGGGACAAGGAGATAAAAAATAATGACAGAAACCTTGATAAAAATTGAAAATTTACATAAATCCTTTGGAAAGAATGAAGTATTGAAGGGCATCAACCTCGAGATTAAAAGAGGAGAAGTTGTCGTTATCATCGGTCCTTCAGGGAGCGGGAAATCTACCTTGCTTCGCTCTATGAATTTGTTGGAAGAAGCAACCAAGGGGAAGGTTATCTTTGAGGGAGTCGATATTACGGACAAGAAGAATGACCTGTTTGCCATGCGTGAGAAGATGGGCATGGTTTTCCAACAATTTAACCTCTTTCCTAACATGACTGTGATGGAAAATATCACCTTGTCTCCTATCAAGACCAAAGGTGAAAGTAAGGAAGTTGCAGAGAAGAGAGCTCAGGAACTTTTGGAAAAAGTTGGTTTACCAGATAAGGCAACTGCTTATCCACAGAGTTTGTCAGGTGGACAGCAACAACGGATTGCCATTGCGCGTGGTTTGGCTATGGAACCTGATGTCTTACTCTTTGATGAGCCAACTTCAGCCTTGGACCCTGAGATGGTTGGAGAAGTTCTAGCTGTTATGCAAGACTTAGCCAAGTCAGGGATGACTATGGTTATCGTAACACATGAGATGGGATTTGCCCGTGAGGTGGCAGATCGTGTTATCTTTATGGCAGACGGTGTGGTTGTTGAAGACGGAACACCAGAACAGATTTTTGAACAAACCCAAGAACAACGGACTAAAGATTTCTTGAGTAAGGTTTTATAAGTTAGCTTTGTTTAGCTATTTGTAGTCAACTTTACATATAAAATATAGATTAATGAAAAGCTCAACCGAGCTTTTTCTTATAGTTTGAAACTATAAGGTTGCCTAGGAAAGAAGTGTTAGAGGGGACCAACAGTTTTTGGTATAATGGAAGATATTTGAAAGAAAAGAGAAGTGATATGACACAGATTATTGATGGGAAAGCTTTAGCGGCCAAATTGCAGAGGCAGTTGGCTGAAAAGACTGCAAAATTAAAGGAAGAAACAGGTCTAGTGCCTGGTTTGGTAGTGATTTTGGTTGGGGACAATCCAGCCAGCCAAGTCTACGTTCGCAACAAGGAGAGGTCAGCTCTTGCGGCTGGTTTCCGTAGCGAAGTAGTGCGAGTTCCAGAGACCATTGCTCAAGAGGAATTGTTAGACCTGATTGCTAAATACAATCAGGATCCAGCTTGGCATGGGATTTTGGTTCAGTTGCCATTACCAAAACACATTGATGAAGAGGCGGTTCTATTGGCTATTGACCCAGAAAAGGATGTGGATGGTTTCCATCCTCTAAATATGGGACGCCTTTGGTCTGGTCATCCAGTCATGATTCCATCAACACCTGCAGGAATTATGGAAATGTTTCATGAATATGGGATTGAATTAGAAGGTAAAAATGCGGTGGTCATCGGTCGTTCCAATATCGTCGGAAAACCTATGGCCCAGCTTCTTTTGGCCAAGAATGCAACAGTGACCTTGACTCACTCACGCACCCATAATCTCGCTAAGGTTGCTGCTAAAGCGGATATTCTTGTAGTAGCAATCGGCCGTGCCAAGTTTGTGACTGCTGACTTTGTCAAACCAGGTGCGGTAGTCATTGACGTTGGGATGAATCGTGATGCAAATGGTAAGCTCTGTGGGGATGTGGATTATGAGGCAGTTGCACCACTTGCTAGCCACATCACGCCAGTCCCTGGAGGTGTCGGTCCTATGACCATTACCATGCTAATGGAGCAAACCTATCAGGCAGCACTTCGGACATTGGATATAAAATAGGAACAAATTCGCTGAAGAAAGTCTATTTTCTATAGCTATATCTAAAATGGCAGAAATGAGTATTAAATTTTAGATATAAGATTACAAAAGGAGGTCTGCGCCTCCTTTTTGTTGTATAATGGAGTGAGGTGATTAGATGATTTTAAAAATTTATAATGGAGAATATAGTTTACAATGGGATGGGATATACTACTTAGCACTAATTGATTATCCAAATATTCAAGAGTGGGAATTAGAAAAAATTGCTAAATTTATAGCTTACGAAAAACTTCATAAACGTCAAACAAGTATTGAGTGTGCTGATTCTTGTTTAAAAAAAGAGATTTTAGATTACATCTATCAGCATCCCTTTCTGCCACCATTTACGCCTACAGATAAAAGAGTAGCCTCGACTTATGATCTACATAAAAGCTTAGTGACTTCAGACTACTGTAGTCATACTACGACTATAGGTGCAGCGATTTCTATCTTTAAAATAGGTCAGATCTTATCTGCTGTGAAAGCCTTTGGGCGAGATGCTGAGGAGTTGGTTTTGGATAGTCGAAATGCTGCATCGGATCCGATAGATTATTTTGACTATGTCATGTTAGGGTGGTCAAATACAAGTTCTGGTTATCGATTAGCGATGGAGCGTTTGTTAGGACGGGCACCGTCTGAGGAGGAATTGCAAGAAAAGTTCATTCCTGGCGTTAGTTTTCATTTTCTGTATGAAGAATTAATTCAAGCACCAGGTTATATGTTTGATGGCTATCATGTTGCAAAAATTAAGGATATGTTGAATTTATTTAGTGAGTTGTATATTTGCATTATTCCAACTCATAATAAGAGCCAATTTGAAAATATTATTCCAAGTCGATTACTAGATAGGGTGTATTATCTTGACCATGATGGAGAAGGTTTGGAAGAGTGGACTAAAAAAGTGTATCGGATTGTCTTAAAACAATCAGGTAAAGGATAGTTGAGGAAAAAGGATGAAAGTGATTGATAAAAACTTACTAAAAAAAGTCATTATTGAACGTTCTCGTACCAGTCATAAAGGAGACTATGGTCGCTTGCTTCTGTTAGGTGGAACTTATCCTTATGGTGGTGCCATCATCATGGCTACTTTAGCAGCTGTAAAAAGCGGTGCAGGATTGGTGACAGTTGGAACGGACAGGGAAAATATTCCAGCTCTGCACAGCTATTTACCCGAGGCTATGGCCTTTTCTCTTCAAGACCAGCACTTGTTAAAAGAGCAATTGGAGAAGGCAGAAGTTATCTTGCTAGGGCCTGGTTTAGGAGACGATGCTTTTGGAGAAGATTTAGTCAAAGAGGTCTATACTAGCTTAAGACAGAATCAGATTTTGATTGTAGACGGAGGTGCTTTGACTATTCTTGCTAGAATAAGATTGTCATTTCCATCTAACCAGCTTATCCTAACTCCCCACCAAAAAGAATGGGAAAAGTTGTCTGGTATTGCTATTGAAAAGCAAAATGAAGCTACAACAGCTAGTGCCCTGACTTCCTTCCCTCAAGGAACAATTTTGGTAGAGAAAGGTCCAGCTACTCGTATTTGGCAAGCTGGCCAATCTGATTATTACCAGTTACAGGTTGGCGGTCCCTATCAGGCGACTGGGGGAATGGGAGATACTCTGGCTGGAATGATTGCAGGATTTGCAGGCCAATTTCGACAGGCCAGTCTCTACGAACGTGTGACAGTAGCGACCCATCTCCATTCAGCTATTGCTCAAGAACTAGCTCAAGAACATTATGTGGTCTTGCCAACGGAAATCAGTAATTATCTTCCAGAAGTAATGAAAAATGTCTCAAAATAGGCTGGGATAAAATTCAATTTTAGGAGAAAACGAAGTAAATATTACCACAATAAAACGCATAATATCAAGGTTTTAATACCTGATACTATGCGTTTTTGACTTTAAAGCTTTTTTGCTACTCGGTCTCTATTTTGGAGCAATCTTTTGCTCAGTATGTTTTATAATTTCTCGTTGATGAAGCGAATAAACTGATTCCACCAAACTTTTAAGAAGAAGGCTTTTTCAACTTTTTTTTCTGCTAGCATTTCGAAACTAGGACGTTCAGCGGTAATGTAACCTTGACCAATCAAATCCTTGTCTTCGTAAGTCAAATGGCCAACCACTGTTCCGGCTTCAAGTGGTGCTGGGATTGCTTTAGAATCAGGTGTGAATTGAATAGATTGGGAAGATTGATCCCCAACACGTTCAATTAGATAGATATCCTCTGGGGCCACTGCAGTGACCGTATCTTCTTTTCCATCTTGTACGGGGACTTTGCTATCTTGATAGGCATCGCCTTTTTGCACGATTTTACGAAGTGTGAATGTAGAAGAAATATAATCCATTAGGGAAGATGTAGCTGTAAAGCGAGCGTAGGGATTATTGTCTTGATGATCTGCATTTAAAACAACTGTGATAACCCTCATGCCTTTTTCGACAGTAGTACCAACAAAAGATTCTCCAGCTTTGTCTGTTGTTCCTGTTTTAAGGCCATCAAAACCACCTCGATAAGCAGGCATGCCTTCTAACATGTAGTTGGTAGAAGTGATTGTCATTCCAGCAAAAGTAGAAGAAGGTTTTTTCGTGATTTCCAAGACTTGTGGGTATTTTTTGATGAGGTTGCGAGCAACGATAGCGACATCATAAGCACTGAGCTTATTTTCATCATCTTTATTAGCCCCAGGGTAAATGTTATCTCCGAGAGTTTCGTTGTTCAGACCAGTTGTATTGACAACCGTGGCATCTTTTATTCCCCATTCCAGGAGTTTGGTCCGCATCATATCAACGAAGTTTTTTTCAGAGCCAGCAATTTTCTCAGCTAGGGCAATAGCGGCGCTGTTAGCACTAGATACTAGAGTTGCTTCAAGTAACTCTTCGACAGTATAATTACGGGCCTCCATAGGAACATTACTGGCTTCAGAATTTGTCGTCAATTGATAAGGATAATCAGAAATATCTACTGGGGTGGATAGTGTGATACTTCCATTTTCGAGTGCTTCATAGACCAGGTAAACGGTAAGTAGTTTTGTTATAGAAGCAATTTCGACAGGTTGCGTTGCATCTTTTTCATATAGAATTTTACCAGTATTGGCCTCAACAGCAATCGCATGTTTAGCAGCAATATTAAAATCCTGGGCAGCAACAGTAGATGCTGACCCAATTACGGATAGACTTAAGAGAGTTAAAATGATTTTTTTCATAGTAAGTTTATTCTAACATAAAGAAAAAAATATTCCCAGTTTCATGATAGAAGAAAGAAGCTTTTTTGAAAGTATGGTAAAATAGATGAATGGAGGTAGCTCATGTTTCGTAAGAATAAATTATTTTTTTGGACTAGTGAGATTTTATTATTAACAATCATTTTTTATTTATGGAGAGAGATGGGGGCTATTATCACGCCTTTTGTAAGCGTCGCAAACACCATCATGATTCCATTTTTATTGGGTGGGTTTTTATATTATTTGACCAATCCTATTGTAAATTTTTTACAAAAGTATTTCAAAATTAATCGTATCATTGGTATTCTATTAACCTTGTGTGCTTTGGTTTGGGGGCTTGTCATTGGGGTAGTCTATCTCTTACCGATTTTGGTTAATCAGTTGACCAGCTTGATTGCGACTAGCCAGACTATCTACAGTCGTCTGCAAGATTTGATTATCGATTTATCCACTTATCCAGCCTTTCAAAATTTGGATATTCAAGCGACTATTCAACAGTTAAATTTATCCTATGTAGATATTTTACAAAATATCCTAAATAGCGTTACCAATAGTGTCGGAAGTGTCCTATCAGCTCTCTTTAGTACCGTTTTGATTATTATCATGACCCCTGTGTTTTTGGTTTATTTTTTGTTAGATGGTAACAAATTTTTACCGATGCTTGAACGTACTGTTTTAAAGAGAGATAAGTTGCATATTGCAGGTCTTTTAAAGAATTTGAATGCGACAATTGCTCGCTATATTAGTGGAGTCGCAATTGATGCCATTATTATCGGTTGTTTGGCTTTTATCGGATATAGCGTGATTGGTTTGAAATACGCTTTGGTCTTTGCCATCTTTTCAGGATTGGCCAATCTCATTCCTTATGTGGGACCAAGTATTGGCTTGATTCCGATGATTATTGCCAATGTCTTTACGGATCCTCATAGAATGCTAATTGCAGTTGTTTACATGCTAATCATTCAACAAGTGGATGGAAATATCCTCTACCCTCGAATCGTTGGTGGTGTGATGAAGGTTCATCCAATTACGATTTTAGTATTACTTTTGTTATCAAGCAATATATATGGGGTCATTGGTATGATTGTCGCAGTACCAACCTATTCTATCTTAAAAGAAATTTCTAAGTTCTTATCACGTTTGTATGAAAATCATAAAACAATGAAAGAACGAGAAAGAGAATTAGCTAAGTAAAAGTCAGGAAATTCCTGATTTTTCTTTTTCTTTAGGTAAATTATAGAAGTAGAAGTGCTATTTAGATTAGCCGATTAAGAATAATTCACAAAAACTTTGTAAAACACTTGCAATTTAGCTGAAATTTGATAAAATAGTAAGGAAAGTTAGACTGTATTGCCTACTGTCTATCTATAAAATATATTTTATTGGAGGCTTTTACTCAAATGGCAAAAGAAAAATACGATCGTAGTAAACCACACGTTAACATTGGTACTATCGGACACGTTGACCACGGTAAAACTACCCTAACTGCAGCTATCACAACTGTTTTGGCACGTCGCTTGCCTTCAGCTGTTAACCAACCTAAAGACTATGCGTCTATCGATGCTGCTCCAGAAGAACGCGAACGCGGTATCACTATCAACACTGCGCACGTTGAGTACGAAACTGAAAAACGTCACTACGCTCACATCGACGCTCCAGGACACGCGGACTACGTTAAAAACATGATCACTGGTGCCGCTCAAATGGACGGTGCTATCCTTGTAGTAGCTTCAACTGACGGACCAATGCCACAAACTCGTGAGCACATCCTTCTTTCACGTCAGGTTGGTGTTAAACACCTTATCGTCTTCATGAACAAAGTTGACTTGGTTGACGACGAAG
The DNA here is from genome assembly GCF_041432315.1 of Streptococcus sp. 27098_8_76. Classification (GTDB taxonomy): domain Bacteria; phylum Bacillota; class Bacilli; order Lactobacillales; family Streptococcaceae; genus Streptococcus. The sequence continues at coordinate 52,706 of NZ_JAPVZI010000001.1, forward strand.
AATTGCTTGAATTGGTTGAAATGGAAATCCGTGACCTATTGTCAGAATACGACTTCCCAGGTGACGATCTTCCAGTTATCCAAGGTTCAGCTCTTAAAGCTCTTGAAGGTGACACTAAATACGAAGACATCGTTATGGAATTGATGAACACGGTTGATGAGTACATCCCAGAACCAGAACGTGACACTGACAAACCATTGCTTCTTCCAGTCGAAGACGTATTCTCAATCACTGGACGTGGTACAGTTGCTTCAGGACGTATCGACCGTGGTATCGTTAAAGTCAACGACGAAATCGAAATCGTTGGTATCAAAGAAGAAACTCAAAAAGCAGTTGTTACTGGTGTTGAAATGTTCCGTAAACAACTTGACGAAGGTCTTGCCGGAGATAACGTAGGTGTCCTTCTTCGTGGTGTTCAACGTGATGAAATCGAACGTGGACAAGTTATCGCTAAACCAGGTTCAATCAACCCACACACTAAATTCAAAGGTGAAGTTTACATCCTTACTAAAGAAGAAGGTGGACGTCACACTCCATTCTTCAACAACTACCGTCCACAATTCTACTTCCGTACTACTGACGTTACAGGTTCAATCGAACTTCCAGCAGGTACTGAAATGGTAATGCCTGGTGATAACGTGACAATCGACGTTGAGTTGATCCACCCAATCGCCGTAGAACAAGGTACTACATTCTCTATCCGTGAGGGTGGACGTACTGTTGGTTCAGGTATGGTTACAGAAATCGAAGCTTAATTCGATTTAGTTCCCAGAAGAACAATTATTTAAGTCAGACACTAAAAGAATCTTGCTTTGCAAGGTTCTTTTTTTCGAATATTGAACTAATACTCAATGAAAATCAAAGAGCAAACTAGGAAGCTAGCTGCAGGCTGCTCAAAACACTGTTTTGAGGTTGCAGATAGAACTGACGAAGTCAGCTCAAAACATGTTTTTGAGGTTGTAGATAAGACTGACGAAGTCAGTAACCATACATACGGCAAGGCGAAGCTGACGCGGTTTGAAGAGTATAAAATTGAATTGCTTATAAAAAAGCTCTATACACTAGATGTGCATAGAGCAATTGGGCTTTATTTGATATAGAGTTCTTGATTTTTTAGGATAATTTCACGGACACTTGCGAATTTCTTGAGTTTTTTAAGCTCTTCTGGATGAGTGACGAGAGTGATAACATAACCTTCCTTGCCCATACGGCCAGTACGGCCAGCACGGTGTGTGTAGGTTTCGATATCTCTCGGGACATCAAAGTTTACAACACATTCGAGGCTATCGATATCAATTCCACGAGCCAGAAGGTCAGTTGCAAGAAGCAGGGTTAGTTGCTTGTCTTTAAACTTTTCTAAGATGACTTTTCTAAATTTGACATTGACATCACTAGCGAGGGAAACAGCTAAGATATCTCGATACTGTAGTTTTTCTTCTGCACTTCCAAGGTCTGATAGGCTGTTAAAGAAGACAAGACCTCGGAAATCCTCTACATGAGCCAGTTTTCGTAGCATATCAACACGGTGACGTTGGTCTACCTGCATGTAGAAATGCTGGATATTGTCCAGTTTTTGATCAGAGAGATTAATAGTGCGTGTATTCGGCACAATCTTTTCTTGGTCAAACTTGGTCGTAGCACTCATGTAGATGAGTTGATGGTCACGAGGTGCGTAGTGAGTGATTTTCTCAACAAAGTGAATCTGAGAATCATCTAGTAATTGGTCGAATTCATCCAGGATGATGGTTTCCACATTCATCATCTTGATTTTTTTCAATTTAATTAGTTCAAAGATACGGCCAGGGGTTCCAATCAGAATTTCTGGTCCTTTTTTTAGGCGTTCAATCTGGCGTTTCTGACTCGAACCTGATAAGAAGAGTTGGGCTGTCAAGCCGATAGCTTCTGACCACGTTTTACATACATCAAAAATTTGTCCAGCAAGTTCTGTATTTGGTGCTAGAATCAAGAGTTGTTGGGCTTTTTTCTTTTGTAGTCTGAGAAGACTTGGTAGAAGGTAAGCTAGGGTCTTACCAGTTCCTGTTGGGCTCACTCCTAGGAGGTTTTCTCCAGCAAGAAGGGGCTCAAATAGTTGAGTTTGAATGGGGGTGAATTCTTGGAAACCGAGTTGGTCACTCAGTTCTTGCCATTCAGTCGGTAGTTTGTTTTTCATTTTTCTGCCTCAAATCTAATGCCAGCAGTCTGGCGCATGGTAAATAGTAGTTCATGAACAGAACTTGCATCTTCCAGCCAAGTTTGGTAGAGATTCAGATCTGGTTGCTGGATCATGTGTGCAAATGCATCGACTTCCTCAGTCATCGTATGGGGAGCTTGTTGGATAGGGAGCTGGACTTGATTTCCTTGGTGGTCGGTAAAAATAGCTGAGCGAACATGCTCAATTGTGTTGAGCGTCAAGGTACCATCTGTCGTATAAATCTCGCAAGGAAGATTGGAAGTGATGTTTTTCCCAGCCTTGATATGAACTTGATAGTCGGTGTAAAAGAGGATTCCGTCTCCATTTAGGTCCATGCTATTGTCAAGCTGTTGAGCTTGATAGGTCGCGTCCTGAGCTTTTCCAAAAAGACGAACGGCAGCGTAGAGAGGATAAATCCCCAAATCCATAAGAGCTCCACCGGCAAAACGGTCTGAGAAGACATTTGGTGTCTCCCCAGCCAACAAGTTAGGCATTTTGGAAGAATACTTGGCATAGTTGAAATCTGCTCCCAAAATTTGCTTGTCCGCTAAAAAGTTTTTGATAGTAGTAAAAGCTTCCTCGTGGTAATTACGAGCTGCTTCAAAGATAAAACAATTATTTTTCTTAGCTGTTTGAACCAAATCCAGCCATTCTTGTGGCTGAGTGACAGCTGGCTTTTCAAGAATGACATGTTTACCTGCATACAGTGCAGCTTTTGCCTGAGCAAAATGCAAGGAGTTTGGGCTAGCAATATAGACCACATCAAAGGAGCCCTTGAAGAAGTCCTCTACTTGATCAAAGAGTTGGATATTCTCATAGTGAGAAGCAAAGGTTGCTGCGGTTTCAAGTTTCCTAGAATAGACTGCGACCAGCTGGTATTTTCCACTAGCGTGGGCTGCTTCTATGAAGTGGTGGCTGATAGCCCCTGTTCCGATGACACCTAATTTAAGCATAGTTACTCCTTTTCCGATTTCAAATCCTTCTTTCATTATAACATAGATAGACGAGACTATCCAACAGAGGGTAAAAATTTTCAAATAAGCTACTAGGTCTTTTCCAAAGAAAGTGGTACAATAATAAGATGAGTAAATGAAATGGGAGGGAAAATGAGGTTATTACCTATAAGAAAAATATCACGTCAGTCTAAGAGGCTAGCGCTTTTTTTGACTTTTTGTGCAGGTTATGTAGATGCCTATACGTTTATTGTGCGAGGGAACACTCTTGTGGCTGGACAAACTGGGAATGTCGTCTTTCTTTCAGTAGGTCTGATTCAACACAATGTGTCAGATGCCAGTGCGAAAGTAATGACCTTACTAGCTTTTATGATGGGGGTCTTTTTATTAACTGTTTATAAGGAAAAATTGAGAATTGTGAAAAAGCCAATTTTGTCATTGCTTCCTTTAGCAATCTTATCAATCATTATTGGTTTTGTGCCGCAGACTGTAGATAATATCTATCTAGTACCGCCCTTGGCCTTTTGTATGGGCTTGGTGACAACTGCTTTTGGTGAGGTTTCGGGTATTGCCTATAATAACGCTTTTATGACAGGGAATATCAAACGGACCATGCTGGCTTTTGGAGATTATTTCCGAACCAAGCACACACCTTTTTTGCGTGAAGGATTCATATTTGTTAGCCTGCTTAGTAGTTTTGTCCTTGGCGTTGTCTTTTCAGCCTATTTGACGATTTTCTATCATGAAAAGACCATTCTCGGTGTTCCTATTATGATGAGTATTTTTTACCTCAGCATGCTTTTTGCCAAGTGGCGGAAAAAAGTAAAAGAAAAAGCTTCATTTTAGGTGTTATTACTTGTAAGAAAATAGAAGATATGCTATACTTGAAGAGTTGACTATGCACGTTCCTGTGCAACCGCACGAACATCGTTGCTTGATTATTCAAGTTTAAGTGGTTCGTCCCACGATGCTAGGCGAGTCTTCACAAAAAATTCGGGGAAACCCATAAAAATCATAGGAGGTGCATAATGAGCACATACGCAATTATCAAAACTGGCGGAAAACAAGTTAAAGTTGAAGTTGGTCAAGCAGTTTACGTTGAAAAATTGAACGTTGAAGCTGGTCAAGAAGTTACTTTTAACGAAGTTGTTCTTGTTGGTGGTGAAAACACTGTTGTCGGAACTCCACTTGTTGCTGGAGCTACTGTAGTTGGAACTGTTGAAAAACAAGGAAAACAAAAGAAAGTTGTTACTTACAAGTACAAACCTAAAAAAGGTAGCCACCGTAAACAAGGTCACCGTCAACCATATACAAAAGTTGTCATCAACGCAATTAACGCTTAATTTTAAGGAGAACACATGATACAAGCAGTCTTTGAGAGAGCCGAAGATGGCGAGCTGAGGAGTGCGGAAATTACTGGACACGCCGAGAGTGGCGAATACGGCTTTGATGTCGTGTGTGCATCGGTTTCTACGCTTGCCATTAACTTTATCAATTCTATTGAAAAATTTGCAGGCTATGAACCAATCCTAGAATTAAACGAAGATGAAGGTGGCTATCTGATGGTTGAAATTCCAAAAGATCTTCCTTCACACCAGAGAGAAATGACCCAGTTATTCTTTGAATCATTTTTCTTGGGTATGGCAAACTTATCGGAGAACTCTTCAGAGTTCGTCCAAACCAGAGTTATCACAGAAAACTAACACGGAGGAAAACATTATGTTAAAAATGACTCTTAACAACTTGCAACTTTTCGCCCACAAAAAAGGTGGAGGTTCTACATCAAACGGACGTGATTCACAAGCAAAACGTCTTGGAGCTAAAGCAGCTGACGGACAAACTGTAACAGGTGGATCAATCCTTTACCGTCAACGTGGTACACACATCTACCCAGGTGTAAACGTTGGACGTGGTGGAGATGATACTTTGTTCGCTAAAGTTGAAGGCGTAGTACGCTTTGAACGTAAAGGACGCGATAAAAAACAAGTTTCTGTTTACCCAATCGCTAAATAAAAAGGTCCAGTGAACCTTTTTATCCCGAGCCTTGAAATATAAAGGCGAGGAAGCTAGAAGTGGCATTAAATAAGGCTTTCCGAGTTTTCGGAGAGCCTATTTTTTATTTTGATACCCATGATTTTTTCGTTCTTAGTGTAGATGAATTTTATGAGTGACATTATTTTTCTTCGATGGAAAACTTCTAAAATATGGTATAATGAAAAGATAAAGAAGTTGGGGGTAGAAGATGAACATTCAACAATTACGCTATGTTGTGGCTATTGCCAATAGCGGTACTTTCCGTGAAGCTGCTGAAAAGATGTATGTTAGTCAACCGAGTCTGTCTATTTCTGTTCGTGATTTGGAAAAAGAGTTGGGCTTTAAGATTTTCCGTCGGACCAGCTCAGGGACTTTCTTGACTCGTCGTGGTATGGAATTCTATGAAAAAGCGCAAGAATTGGTTAAAGGATTTGATATTTTTCAAAACCAGTATGCCAATCCTGAAGAAGAGAAAGATGAATTTTCTATTGCTAGTCAGCACTATGACTTCTTGCCACCGACGATTACGGCCTTTTCAGAGCGTTATCCTGATTATAAGAACTTCCGTATTTTTGAATCAACTACTGTTCAAATCTTAGATGAAGTAGCTCAAGGGCATAGTGAGATTGGGATTATCTACCTCAACAATCAAAACAAAAAGGGAATTCTGCAACGGGTTGAAAAGCTGGGTTTGGAGGTCATTGAATTGATTCCCTTCCATACTCACATTTATCTCCGTGAGGGGCATCCTTTAGCGCAGAAAGAGGAATTGGTCATGGAGGATTTAGCGGATCTACCAACGGTTCGTTTTACCCAAGAGAAAGACGAGTATCTTTATTATTCAGAGAACTTTGTTGATACCAGTGCGAGCTCGCAGATGTTCAACGTGACAGACCGTGCTACTTTGAATGGTATTTTGGAGCGGACGGATGCCTATGCGACTGGATCTGGATTTTTAGATAGTGATAGTGTTAATGGAATTACAGTCATTCGTCTCAAGGATAATTTGGATAATCGCATGGTCTATGTTAAACGTGAGGAAGTGGAGCTTAGTCAGGCTGGAACTCTTTTCGTAGAAGTCATGCAAGAATATTTTGATCAGAAGAGGAAATCATGAAAAAAAGAGGAATAGTGGCAGTCATTGTACTGCTTTTGATTGCGCTGGATCAGTTGGTCAAATCCTATATCGTCCAGCAGATTCCACTGGGTGAAGTGCGTTCTTGGATTCCCAATTTCGTTAGCTTGACCTACCTGCAAAATCGAGGGGCAGCCTTTTCTATCTTACAAGATCAGCAGTTGTTATTTGCTGTCATTACTCTGGTTGTCGTGGTAGGTGCCATCTGGTATCTACATAAACACATGGAGGACTCACTCTGGATGGTCTTGGGTTTGACTTTGATTATTGCAGGTGGTCTTGGAAACTTTATTGACAGGGTGAGTCAGGGCTTTGTTGTGGATATGTTTCATGTGGATTTTATCAATTTTGCAATTTTCAATGTGGCAGATAGCTATCTGACTGTTGGAGTGATTATTTTATTGATTGCAATGCTAAAAGAGGAAATAAATGGAAATTAAAATTGAAACTGGTGGCCTGCGTTTGGATAAGGCTTTGTCAGATTTGACAGAATTATCACGTAGTCTCGCGAATGAACAAATCAAATCAGGCCAGGTCTTGGTCAATGGCCAAGTCAAGAAAGCTAAATACACAGTTCAAGAGGGCGATGTCGTCACTTACCATGTGCCAGAACCAGAGGTTTTAGAGTATGTAGCTGAGAATCTTCCGCTAGAAATCATCTACCAAGATGAGGATGTGGCCGTCGTAAACAAACCTCAGGGAATGGTTGTGCATCCGAGTGCTGGTCATACCAGTGGAACCCTAGTAAATGCTCTCATGTATCATATTAAGGACTTGTCGGGTATCAATGGAGTTCTGCGTCCAGGAATTGTTCACCGAATTGATAAGGATACGTCAGGTCTTCTCATGATTGCTAAAAACGATGAGGCGCATCTAGCACTTGCCCAAGAACTCAAGGATAAAAAGTCTCTCCGCAAATATTGGGCGATTGTTCATGGAAATCTTCCAAATGATCGTGGTGTGATTGAAGCACCGATTGGCCGAAGTGAAAAAGATCGTAAGAAACAGGCTGTGACTGCTAAAGGAAAGCCTGCAGTGACCCGTTTCCACGTTTTGGAACGCTTTGGAGATTATAGCTTAGTGGAGTTACAACTGGAGACAGGGCGTACCCATCAAATCCGTGTCCACATGGCTTATATTGGCCATCCAGTCGCTGGTGATGAAGTCTATGGTCCGCGTAAGACACTTAAGGGACATGGACAATTTCTTCATGCCAAGACTCTAGGTTTTACTCATCCGAGAACAGGTAAGACTTTGGAATTTACAGCAGATATCCCAGAGATTTTTAAGGAATCATTGGAGAGATTGAGAAAGAATTAGATTTGATAAAAGGTTGAGATAGCTTGTCTCGACCTTTTTCCTATCAACTCTTTTCTATTTCCTGCTATTCATGTTATAATGGATAAATATGAAGAATCGGAGTGAGACTATGAAATACAAACGGATTGTCTTTAAGGTGGGGACTTCTTCTCTGACGAATGAGGATGGAAGTTTATCACGTAGTAAAGTAAAGGCTATTACCCAGCAGTTGGCTATGTTGCACGAGGCTGGTCATGAATTGATTTTGGTGTCGTCAGGTGCCATTGCTGCCGGTTTTGGGGCCTTAGGATTTAAAAAGCGTCCGACCAAGATTGCTGATAAACAGGCTTCAGCAGCGGTAGGACAAGGGCTTTTGTTGGAAGAATACACGACCAATCTCCTCTTGCGCCAAATCGTTTCTGCACAAATCTTACTGACCCAGGACGACTTTGTGGATAAGCGCCGTTATAAGAATGCCCATCAGGCTTTGTCAGTTCTACTTAGCCGTGGGGCGATTCCTATCATCAATGAGAATGACAGTGTCGTTATTGATGAGCTCAAGGTTGGGGACAATGATACTCTGAGTGCTCAGGTTGCGGCCATGGTCCAAGCAGACCTTTTGGTCCTCTTGACAGACGTAGACGGTCTTTATACTGGAAATCCTAATTCAGACCCAAGAGCCAAACGCTTGGAGCGAATCGAGACCATCAATCGTGAGATTATTGATATGGCTGGTGGAGCAGGTTCTTCAAACGGAACTGGGGGCATGCTAACAAAAATCAAGGCTGCCACCATTGCGACGGAATCAGGAGTTCCTGTTTATATCTGCTCATCCTTGAAGACAGATGCCATGATTGAGGCGGCGGAGAAGACCAAGGATGGTTCCTACTTTGTTGCCCAAGAAAAGGGACTTCGTACCCAGAAACAATGGCTGGCCTTTTATGCTCAGAGCCAAGGTTCTATTTGGGTTGATAAAGGGGCTGCAGAAGCTCTCTCTCAACATGGCAAGAGTCTCCTTTTATCTGGTATTGTTGACACAGAAGGAGCCTTTTCTTACGGTGATATTGTGACAGTATGTGACAAGGAAAGTGGAAAATCGCTTGGAAAAGGACGCGTGCAATTTGGAGCATCTGCTTTGGAGGATATGTTGCGTTCTCAAAAAGCCAAGGGGGTCTTGATTCACCGTGACGATTGGATTTCCATTACTCCTGAAATCCAACTACTCTTTACAGAATTTTAGAGGTAAACTATGGTAAGTACACAAGAACAATTTGAACAGGTACAGGCTGTTAAAAAATCGATCAACACAGCCAGTGAAGTCGTGAAAAACCAAGCCCTGCTAGCCATGGCTGATCACTTAGTGGCTGCTACTGAGGAGATTTTAGAAGCAAATGCCCTCGATATGGAAGCGGCTAAGGGAAAAATCTCAGATGTTATGCTGGATCGTCTTTATTTGGATGCAGGGCGTATAGAAGCGATGGCGACTGGGATTCGTGAAGTGGTTGCTTTACCAGATCCAATCGGTGAAGTTTTAGAAACCAATCATCTTGAAAATGGCTTAGTTATCACCAAAAAACGTGTGGCTATGGGCGTTATCGGTATTATCTATGAAAGCCGTCCAAATGTGACGTCTGACGCGGCTGCTCTGGCTCTCAAGAGTGGAAATGCGGTTGTTCTTCGTAGTGGTAAGGATGCCTATCAAACAGCTCATGCTATTGTCACAGTCTTGAAGAAGGGCTTGGAGACAACGACTATTCACCCAGATGTGATTCAACTGGTGGAAGATACTAGCCGAGAAAGCAGCTATGCCATGATGAAGGCCAAGGGTTATTTAGATCTTCTCATTCCTCGTGGAGGGGCTGGCTTGATTAATGCCGTGGTTGAGAATGCTATCGTACCTGTTATCGAGACAGGGACTGGGATTGTCCATGTCTATGTGGATAAGGATGCAGACGAAGATAAGGCTCTCTCTATCATCAATAATGCCAAAACCAGTCGTCCTTCTGTTTGCAATGCCATGGAGGTTCTGCTGGTTCATGAAGATAAAGCAGCAAGCTTCCTTCCTCGCTTGGAGCAAGTGCTGGTTGCAGATCGAAAAGAAGCTGGGTTGGAACCAATTCAATTCCGTGTAGATAGCACAGCAAGTCAGTTTGTTTCAGGTCAAGCAGCTGAAGCACAAGACTTTGACACCGAGTTTTTAGACTATGTCCTAGCTGTTAAGGTTGTGAGCGGTTTAGAAGAAGCGGTTGCCCATATTGAAACCCACAGTACCCATCATTCGGATGCCATTGTGACGGAAAACGCTGAAGCTGCAGCTTACTTTACAGATCAAGTGGACTCTGCAGCTGTCTATGTCAATGCTTCAACTCGTTTCACAGATGGGGGCCAATTTGGTCTTGGTTGTGAAATGGGGATTTCTACTCAGAAACTCCATGCGCGTGGTCCAATGGGCTTAAAAGAATTGACTAGCTACAAGTATGTGGTTACTGGTGACGGACAGATAAGGGAGTAAGAGATGAAGATTGGATTTATCGGTTTGGGGAATATGGGAGCTAGTTTGGCCAAGGCTGTTTTGCAGGCCAAGACGGGTGCTCAGATTCTCCTTGCCAATCGTAGTCAAGCTAAGGTGGATGCTTTCATCGCCAACTTCGGTGGTCAGGCTTCTAGCAATGACGAAATCTTTGCAGAAGCAGATGTGATTTTTCTAGGAGTGAAGCCTGCTCAGTTCTCAGACTTGCTTTCTCAATATCATACCATCCTTGAAAAACGAGAAAGTCTTCTTTTGATTTCCATGGCAGCTGGATTGACCTTGGAAAAACTCGCTAGTCTTCTTCCAAGTCAGCACAGAATTATTCGTATGATGCCAAATACCCCTGCTTCTATCGGACAAGGAGTGATTAGTTATGCCTTGTCTTCTAATTGCAGGGCTGAGGACAGCGAGTTATTTTGTCAGCTTTTAGCCAAGGCGGGTCTCTTGGTTGAACTAGGAGAAGGCTTAATTGACGCAGCGACAGGTCTTGCAGGTTGTGGGCCGGCCTTTGTCTATCTCTTTATTGAGGCCTTGGCAGATGCAGGTGTTCAGACGGGATTGCCACGAGAGACAGCATTGAAAATGGCAGCACAAACTGTGGTAGGAGCTGGGCAATTGGTCCTTGAAAGCCAAGAGCATCCTGGAGTATTGAAAGACCAAGTTTGTAGCCCAGGAGGTTCGACTATCGCTGGTGTAGCAAGCCTAGAAGCGCATGCTTTTCGAGGAACGGTCATTGATGCAGTTCATCAAGCATACAAACGAACACAAGAACTAGGTAAATAAGAGGTGGCTTTGTCTGCCTCTTTTTGGTGGTTGGTACTCTTCGAAAATCTCTTCAAACTGTGTCAGCTTCCATCTGCAACCTCAAAACAGTGTTTTGAGCAACCTGCGGCTAGCTTCCTAGTTTGCTCTTTAATTTTCATTGAGTATGAAATGAGAAGACAAAAAGATTGTCACAAACCCCTATTTTTTTGATAGAATAGAAGTAGTAAAAAAGAAATGAGTTAGACATGTCAAAAGGATTTTTAGTCTCTCTTGAGGGACCAGAGGGAGCAGGCAAGACCAGTGTTTTAGAGGCTCTGCTACCAATTTTAGAGGAAAAAGGAGTAGAGGTGCTGACGACCCGTGAACCTGGCGGAGTCTTGATTGGGGAGAAGATTCGGGAAGTAATTTTGGATCCAAGTCACACGCAGATGGATGCGAAGACAGAGCTTTTGCTCTATATCGCCAGTCGCAGACAGCACTTGGTGGAAAAAGTTCTCCCTGCCCTTGAAGCTGGTAAGTTGGTCATTATGGACCGCTTCATCGATAGTTCCGTTGCCTATCAGGGATTTGGTCGTGGCTTGGATATTGACGCCATTGATTGGCTCAATCACTTTGCGACAGATGGCCTTAAACCCAATTTGACACTCTATTTTGACATCGAGGTGGAAGAAGGGCTGGCTCGCATTGCTGCTAATAGCAATCGTGAGGTCAATCGTTTGGACTTGGAAGGTTTGGACTTGCATAAAAAAGTTCGTAAAGGTTATCTTTCTCTCTTGGAAAAAGAAGGAAATCGCATTGTCAAGATTGATGCTAGTCTCCCTTTGGAACAAGTTGTGGATGCTACCAAGGTAGTCTTATTTGACAGAATGGGCTTGGCTAAATGAAACAAGAAGAATTAAAGGCTTGGCAGCCAGACCAGTTTGACCGCTTTGTCCGTATCCTAGAACAAGACCAGCTCAATCATGCCTATCTCTTTTCAGGTTTCTTTGGAAGCTTGGAAATGGCGCAGTTTTTGGCTAAGAGCCTCTTTTGTACGGATAAGGTAGGTGTTTTACCATGTGAGAAATGCCGAAATTGTAAGCTGATTGAACAGGGAGAATTTCCTGATGTCACTTTGATTAAGCCAGTCAATCAGGTCATTAAGACAGAACGCATCCGAGAATTGGTGGGACAGTTTTCTCAAGCAGGGATTGAAAGCCAGCAGCAGGTCTTTATTATCGAGCAAGCTGAGAAAATGCATCCCAATGCGGCTAATTCTCTGCTCAAGGTCATCGAAGAACCCCAGAGTGAAGTTTATATTTTCTTCTTGACAAGCGATGAAGAAAAGATTTTACCGACAATCCGAAGTCGGACCCAGATTTTCCACTTTAAAAAACAAGAAGAGAAGCTGATCTTGCTCTTAGAACAAATGGGACTGGTTAAGAAAAAAGCGACTCTTTTAGCTCAGTTTAGTCAATCGCGAGCTGAAGCAGAAAAGTTGGCTAATCAGGCAAGTTTTTGGACCTTGGTCGATGAAAGTGAACGCCTACTGACGTGGTTAGTAGCTAAGAAAAAAGAAAGCTATTTGCAAGTTGCCAAACTAGCTAGCTTGGCAGATGACAAGGAAAAACAAGATCAGGTTTTACGGATTCTTGAAGTCCTCTGTGGGCAGGACCTCCTGCAAGCAAGAGTAAGAGCGACTCTACAAGATTTGCTAGAAGCTAGAAAAATGTGGCAAGCTAATGTTAGCTTTCAAAATGCCATGGAATATCTGGCTTTGAAAGAAATATAAACTCAAAAATGAATGATAAAGAAAGGAAAGGGCTGTTTTATGGACAAAAAAGAATTATTTGACGCGCTGGATGATTTTTCCCAACAGTTATTGGTAACCTTGGCCGATGTGGAAGCCATCAAGAAAAATCTCAAGAGCCTAGTAGAAGAAAATACAGCTCTTCGCTTGGAAAATAGTAAGTTGCGAGAACGCTTGGGTGAGGTGGAAGCAGACGCTCCCGTCAAGGCCAAGCATGTTCGCGAAAGTGTCCGTCGCATTTACCGTGATGGATTTCACGTATGTAATGATTTTTATGGACAACGTCGAGAGCAGGACGAGGAGTGTATGTTCTGTGATGAGTTGTTGTACAGGGAGTAGGCATGCAGATTCAAAAAAGTTTTAAGGGGCAGTCTCCCTATGGCAAGCTGTACCTAGTGGCAACGCCGATTGGCAATCTAGATGATATGACCTTTCGAGCTATCCAGACCTTGAAAGAAGCTGACTGGATTGCTGCTGAGGACACGCGCAATACAGGGCTTCTGCTCAAGCATTTTGACATTTCTACCAAGCAGATTAGTTTTCATGAGCATAATGCCAAGGAAAAGATTCCTGATTTGATTGGTTTCCTGAAAGCAGGACAAAGTATTGCTCAGGTATCCGACGCGGGTCTGCCTAGTATCTCAGACCCTGGTCATGATTTGGTTAAGGCAGCGATTGAGGAAGAGATTGCAGTAGTGACAGTTCCGGGTGCCTCTGCAGGAATTTCTGCCTTGATTGCCAGTGGTTTAGCGCCACAGCCACATATTTTTTATGGCTTTTTACCGAGAAAATCGGGCCAGCAAAAGCAATTTTTCGACTCGAAAAAAGATTATCCTGAAACCCAGATTTTCTATGAATCGCCCCATCGTGTGGCAGATACTTTGGAAAATATGTTAGAAGTCTACGGTGACCGCTCGGTGGTCTTGGTTAGGGAATTGACTAAAATCTATGAAGAATACCAACGCGGTACCATTTCTGAGTTATTGGAAAGCATAGCTGAAACGCCACTCAAGGGCGAATGCCTTCTCATCGTTGAAGGTGCCAGTCAGGATGTAGAAGAAAAAGACGAGGAAGTCTTGTTCTTAGAAATCCAAGCCCGTATCCAGCAAGGCATGAAGAAAAATCAAGCCATCAAGGAAGTAGCTAAGATTTACCAGTGGAATAAAAGCCAGCTTTACGCTGCCTACCATGACTGGGAAGAAAATCAAGAAAATGACTAAACAGGGAAGTTTGCCTTCTTCCCTTTTTTTGTTATACTAGTAGAAGAAAAAAATAGAAAGATTTGTGGGAGTGAAAAAGTCTGGGGGACTTTTTCAGCCTGAGCCAGGAAATTCGAAAGCGAAGTAAGTCCTGTGGAGTTTTTCAGTCTGAGCCAAGAAACTCGAAAGCGAAGTAAATCCGATTGGCTTTTTCAATGTGAAACTTGTCTTCACACTCCCAAAGAGGTATTAGTGTCGTGTCTCAATCTTATATCAATGTTATCGGTGCTGGTTTGGCAGGTTCTGAAGCAGCCTACCAAATTGCAGAACGTGGTATTCCAGTTAAACTTTATGAAATGCGTGGTGTCAAGTCAACACCTCAACACAAAACAGACAATTTTGCAGAGTTAGTTTGTTCTAATTCCCTTCGTGGGGATGCTTTGACAAATGCAGTGGGTCTTCTCAAGGAAGAAATGCGTCGCTTGGGTTCTGTTATTTTGGAATCTGCTGAGGCTACACGTGTTCCTGCTGGAGGAGCCCTTGCGGTGGACCGTGATGGTTTCTCCCAAATGGTGACCGAAAAAGTGGTCAACCATCCCTTGATTGAGGTGGTGCGTGATGAAATTACAGAATTGCCGACAGATGTTATTACGGTTGTCGCTACTGGTCCTTTGACCAGCGATACTCTGGCTGAAAAGATTCATGCTCTTAATGACGGCGATGGTTTCTATTTCTACGATGCGGCAGCGCCTATTATCGACGTCAACACCATCGATATGAGCAAGGTCTACCTCAAGTCTCGATACGATAAGGGAGAAGCTGCCTACCTCAACGCTCCCATGACTAAGCAAGAGTTTATGGATTTCCATGAAGCCTTGGTCAATGCGGAAGAAGCACCGCTCAATTCTTTCGAAAAAGAAAAGTACTTTGAAGGTTGTATGCCTATCGAAGTTATGGCCAAACGTGGCATTAAAACTATGCTTTATGGTCCTATGAAACCAGTCGGTTTGGAGTATCCGGACGACTACACAGGACCTCGTGATGGAGAATTCAAAACACCTTATGCGGTTGTGCAACTTCGTCAGGATAATGCAGCTGGTAGCCTATACAATATTGTTGGTTTCCAGACCCACCTCAAATGGGGAGAACAAAAGCGTGTCTTCCAAATGATTCCAGGTCTTGAAAATGCTGAGTTTGTTCGTTATGGTGTTATGCACCGCAATTCTTACATGGATTCACCAAATCTTCTTGAACAGACTTATCGTTCTAAGAAACAACCCAATCTCTTCTTTGCTGGTCAGATGACGGGTGTGGAAGGCTATGTAGAGTCAGCAGCGTCAGGATTAGTTGCGGGAATTAACGCGGCTCGTCTCTTCAAGGGAGAAAGCGAGGCTATTTTCCCAGAAACAACAGCGATTGGAAGCTTAGCTCATTACATCACCCATGCGGACAGCAAACATTTCCAACCAATGAATGTCAATTTTGGAATCATCAAGGAGTTGGAAGGCGAGCGTATTCGTGATAAGAAGGCTCGTTATGAAAAAATTGCAGAGCGTGCTCTTTCTGACTTAGAGGAATTTTTGACTGGTAAATTCCCAAACTAAGTTCCACCGCTAATCCAAGTGAAAGTTAGTCTGATAAAAATCGTAAAAACCAGTGGAAATCCGTGTCAGGGTAAGTTCCACTGGTTTTACTAATGCTTGATTTTATTGCTTTTGTAACCAAAATGAATCGAAAAAAAGAGCGCACAAAATCCCCTCATCTGAAAGCGTTTCAGATTAAGTTCCGCTATGGTGGAAGTTAGTGTGAGACGTTTGAATGCGGTTAAAGGTTAGTTTTTAGAACTTATGTTGGAGTAATGTAGACGACTGGCAGACGTCTTCTGCAGGTATTTTAGAAATGCCGAGAAGTTTAGGAATCTCTTCTCCATAGGTAAATGCAAAGAGCTCATAGGCTGACTTTCCATTTAAAGCAGCGCGTTTGACGCTGTTGACATGCGAGCAAACTAGATTGATGTCCTCCTGAGTTAAGTTGTCAAAGGAAGTTCCCTTAGGTAGAATATCGCGAATTAGCGTGTGATTTTTCTCAATTCTCCCTTTCTGGTCAGAGCGATTAGGGTCACAAAAGAAGAGTTTACTCTCTCCTCGCACATCCATTTCGATATCATCGACCCTGGCAAACTCTCCACCATTATCTGTCAGGATGACAGGAAAGAGTTGGAAGAAATCTTTGTCAGCTTGGTGAAGAGTGTTCTTGATGTCATAGAGGTGTTTGGTAACCTCAAGGGCAGTTTTATTATCTAGAAGTCTAGCGAAGATAAAGTTACAGAAAGACAGGTTGAAGGTAAGTAGGACTTTACCTCTCCAGCCAAGAGTTCAGCTG
The DNA here is from genome assembly GCF_041432315.1 of Streptococcus sp. 27098_8_76. Classification (GTDB taxonomy): domain Bacteria; phylum Bacillota; class Bacilli; order Lactobacillales; family Streptococcaceae; genus Streptococcus. Next base: position 68,983 of record NZ_JAPVZI010000001.1, read on the forward strand.
ATTAAGGGATAAATAGTTTTGGAAATCCTCATAGGAACGGCCTTCTTTAGCTTCTTTAGGGATGGAAGGTAGCTTACTTTTCCGTCTTTCTTTGAATTTAACGGCTCTGGCTAGGTCAATAGGAGCGATAGATAGGTATCCTTTTCGGATGTGTCGATAGACGGTTGAGGAGCTGACATCAAGGTTATGAGTTTTGAGGATATGATAGATGTGTTGTCCCTTTTTAACACCATCAGAAATGACTTTGTCCATGTCCCAGAAGGTCTTGGAATTGAGAGGAGTTCCTTCACGAGCTTCTACAAGAGTTTGTTCGTATTGTTTTTGAGCTTGTTTAGCGAGGTATAAGATTTTCTGATAGCCACAATTCTGTCTTCTTTTAGGGCATCCATTACAGACAAAGGGAGCCTTATCGAGTAAAGGGCAAGGAAGGTTATGGCATGTAGACTCTCGGACTTGTCTGTTTCGTTTGACTTCTTTGGAAACAGTAGTCGGGTCTTTTAGAATGGATTGTCCAATAGCTTTGAAGGTTTCACCGCGCTCTAAGCCTAATTGGATATCATTACGGTCTGAGAGGGTAAGGTGTTTATGTTTTGTCATAGTAGATCTCATTTCTAACTCAAACGTCTCACACTTAATTCCACCATAAAAATCCGTTTTAGACTAATTTCCACTTCGGTTAGGCAAGTGGAAGTTACTTTGAGAAGTTACCGGAATTTTTGACTGTCTAATTTTTTTGAAAGAATTGCTCATGATACTATAAAAATCTTAGAAATTGTGATAAAATAGGTAGGATAAAAGAAGGAGAGTGAAAATGGCGAATCCCAAGTATAAACGTATTTTAATCAAGTTATCAGGTGAAGCCCTTGCCGGAGAACGTGGCGTAGGGATTGATATCCAAACAGTTCAAACAATCGCAAAAGAGATTCAAGAAGTTCATAGCTTAGGTATCGAAATTGCCCTTGTTATTGGTGGAGGAAATCTCTGGCGTGGAGAACCTGCAGCAGAAGCAGGTATGGACCGCGTTCAGGCAGATTACACAGGAATGCTTGGGACTGTTATGAATGCTCTTGTGATGGCAGATTCATTGCAACAAGTTGGTGTCGATACGCGTGTACAAACAGCTATTGCCATGCAACAAGTGGCAGAGCCTTACGTACGTGGACGTGCCCTTCGTCATCTTGAAAAAGGCCGTATCGTTATCTTTGGTGCCGGAATTGGTTCACCTTACTTCTCAACAGATACAACAGCGGCCCTTCGTGCGGCTGAAATCGAAGCGGATGCCATCCTTATGGCTAAAAATGGCGTAGATGGTGTTTACAATGCCGATCCTAAGAAAGACAAGACAGCCGTTAAGTTTGAAGAATTGACCCACCGTGACGTTATCAATAAAGGTCTTCGTATCATGGACTCAACAGCTTCAACCCTCTCAATGGATAACGACATTGACTTGGTTGTCTTTAACATGAACCAACCAGGCAACATCAAACGTGTCGTATTTGGTGAAAATATCGGAACAACAGTTTCAAATAATATCGAAGAAAAGGAATAAGAAAGATTATGGCTAACGCAATTATTGAAAAAGCTAAAGAGAGAATGACCCAGTCTCACCAATCACTTGCTCGTGAATTTGGTGGTATCCGTGCAGGCCGTGCCAATGCAAGTTTGCTTGACCGTGTACATGTAGAATACTATGGAGTCGAAACTCCTCTTAACCAAATCGCTTCAATTACGATTCCAGAAGCGCGTGTTTTGTTGGTGACACCATTTGACAAGTCTTCATTGAAAGACATCGAACGTGCCTTGAATGCCTCTGATCTTGGTATCACACCAGCTAACGATGGTTCTGTTATTCGTTTGGTTATCCCTGCTCTCACAGAAGAAACCCGTCGTGACCTTGCTAAAGAAGTGAAGAAGGTCGGAGAAAAGGCTAAAGTGGCTGTCCGCAATATCCGTCGTGATGCTATGGACGAAGCTAAGAAACAAGAAAAAGCAAAAGAAATCACTGAAGACGAACTGAAGACTCTTGAAAAAGACATTCAAAAAGTAACAGACGATGCTGTTAAACACATCGATGACATGACTGCCAACAAAGAAAAAGAACTTTTGGAAGTCTAAAAATAAACAGAAAAACTCAGTTGGCATTGCTGGCTGAGTTTTATTCGAAAGAAGGAAATATGAATACAAATCTTGCAAGTTTTATCGTTGGACTGATCATCGATGAAAACGACCGTTTTTACTTTGTGCAAAAGGATGGTCAAACCTATGCTCTTGCTAAGGAAGAAGGTCAACATACAGTAGGGGATACGGTCAAAGGTTTTGCCTACACGGATATGAAGCAAAAACTCCGCCTGACAACCATAGAAGTGACTGCCACTCAGGACCAATTTGGTTGGGGAACTGTAACGGAAGTTCGTAAAGACTTGGGTGTCTTTGTGGATACAGGACTTCCTGACAAGGAAATCGTTGTGTCACTCGATATTCTCCCTGAACTCAAGGAACTCTGGCCTAAGAAGGGCGACCAACTCTATATTCGCCTCGAAGTGGACAAGAAAGATCGTATCTGGGGCCTCTTGGCTTATCAAGAAGACTTTCAACGTCTAGCTCGTCCTGCCTACAACAACATGCAGAACCAAAACTGGCCAGCCATTGTTTACCGTCTCAAGTTGTCAGGAACTTTTGTCTACCTACCAGAAAATAACATGCTTGGCTTTATCCATCCTAGCGAGCGCTATGCAGAGCCACGTTTGGGGCAAGTCTTAGATGCGCGTGTTATTGGGTTCCGTGAAGTGGACCGTACCTTGAACCTTTCCCTTAAACCACGTTCTTTTGAGATGTTGGAAAATGATGCTCAGATGATTTTAACCTACTTGGAAAGCAATGGCGGTTTCATGACCTTAAATGATAAGTCATCTCCAGACGACATCAAGGCTACCTTTGGTATTTCTAAAGGTCAGTTTAAAAAGGCACTTGGTGGCTTGATGAAGGCTGGCAAAATCAAGCAAGACCAGTTTGGGACAGAGTTGATTTAGGGTGGCATATGAGAAAATCATTTTACACTTGGCTCATGACTGAGCGCAATCCTAAAAGTAATAGTCCTAAAGCTATCTTGGCAGACCTCGCTTTTGAGGAGTCAGCCTTCCCAAAACACACAGATGATTTTGATGAGGTGAGTCGCTTTTTAGAGGAGCATGCCAGTTTCTCTTTTAACCTAGGAGACTTTGACGCCATCTGGCAAGAATACTTAGAACACTAGTATGATTCACTGGGTTTGGGCTAGTAATTTCTCCGCCCCTTTGCTATAATAAAAAGAAATAAAAGGATTAGAGAGGTTCTTTATTTGAAGGAACATTCAATTGACATTCAACTGAGTCATCCAGATGACCTGTTTCATCTTTTTGGTTCCAATGAACGCCATCTTCGTTTGATGGAAGAAGAGCTTGATGTGGTGATTCATGCTCGTACGGAGATTGTTCAGGTTTTGGGAGAGGAGACTGCTTGTGAGGAAGCTCGTCAGGTTATTCAAGCCCTCATGGTCTTGGTCAATCGGGGGATGACCGTTGGTACACCAGATGTGGTCACTGCGATTAGCATGGTCAAAAATGATGAAATCGACAAGTTTGTCGCCCTTTACGAAGAAGAAATTATCAAGGACAATACAGGGAAGCCTATCCGTGTCAAAACACTGGGTCAAAAACTTTATGTGGACAGTGTCAAGCAACATGATGTGACCTTTGGAATTGGGCCTGCAGGGACAGGGAAGACCTTTCTTGCAGTGACCTTGGCAGTGACTGCCCTTAAACGTGGGCAAGTCAAGCGGATTATCCTAACTCGTCCAGCAGTGGAAGCTGGCGAGAGTCTAGGTTTTCTTCCGGGTGATCTTAAAGAGAAGGTAGATCCTTACCTTCGACCTGTTTATGATGCCTTGTATCAGATTTTGGGGAAAGACCAAACAACTCGTCTCATGGAGCGTGAAATTATCGAGATTGCGCCCCTTGCCTATATGCGTGGACGAACCTTGGATGATGCCTTTGTTATTCTCGATGAGGCACAAAATACGACCATCATGCAGATGAAGATGTTCTTGACGCGTTTAGGCTTTAATTCTAAGATGATTGTCAATGGAGATATCAGTCAGATTGACCTTCCGCGTAACGTCAAGTCCGGTTTGATTGATGCCCAAGAAAAACTCAAGAACATTCACCAGATTGACTTTGTTCATTTTTCAGCTAAGGATGTGGTTCGCCATCCAGTTGTCGCTCAAATTATCCGAGCTTATGAACCAGAACAGGTTAAAAAAGAAGAGAGTGAAGAATTAGATTCTCAACCTCTATCTGAAGGATAGTTCTTTTGTACTTAAAGTTATCTCAATACCAAGTATAAATTTGCTTTTTAAATATTTCATTCAATATCCTTATATTAGTTAGAAACTTTTCAAGTGGAGGAAACGTATGGAATCAATTTTTGTAAAACTTGCCCAGTATCCCATAGTCGAGACAGAGCGTTTATTGCTTAGACCTGTAACTTTGGACGATGCGGAAGCAATGTTTGACTATGCCTCGGACAAGGATAATACACGTTACACTTTTCCAACCAATCAAAGCTTGGAAGAAACCAAGAATAACATTGCTCAGTTCTACTTGGCCAATCCCTTGGGACGCTGGGGAGTAGAGCTAAAAAGCAATGGCAAATTTATTGGAACCATTGACTTGCACAAGATTGATTCTGCTCTTAAGAAGGCAGCTATTGGCTACATTATCAATAAAAAGTATTGGAATCAAGGATTAACGACAGAAGCCAATCGTGCCGTAATTAAGCTAGTTTTTGAGAAAATCGGAATGAATAAGTTAGTTGCTTTACACGATAAGGCTAATCCTGCATCTGGAAAGGTCATGGAGAAATCAGGCATGCGTTTTTCCCACGAAGAAGCTTATGCTTGTATGGACCAGCATGAAGAAGGCCGAATCGTGACAAGAGTTCACTATGTCTTGACCAAGGAAGACTATTTTGCAAATAAATAAGCAGTTGAAAAGAAATTTTTAACTGTTTTTTCTTTCTCTTACGAATAATTTAAGAGAGGAGAAAATATGGAAGCAATTATCGAGAAAATTAAAGAGTATAAAATCATTGTCATCTGTACTGGTCTGGGCTTGGTTGTAGGCGGATTTTTCCTGCTAAAACCAGCTCCAGAAACACCTGTCAAGGAAACGAATTTGCAGGCAGAAGTTGCAGCTGTTTCCAAGGATTTATCGACCGAAAAGGATGTGAAGAAGGAAGAAAAGGAAGAACCTGTTGAACAAGATCTAATCACAGTAGATGTCAAAGGTGCTGTCAAATCGCCAGGGATTTATGATTTGCCTGTAGGTAGTCGAGTTAATGACGCTGTTCAGAAGGCTGGTGGCTTGACAGAGCAAGCAGACAGCAAGTCGCTCAATCTAGCTCAGAAAGTTAGTGATGAAGCTCTGGTTTACGTTCCAACTAAGGGAGAAGAAGTAGCTAATCAACAGACTACTTCGGGGACAGCTTCTTCAACAAGCAAGGAAAAGAAGGTCAATCTCAACAAGGCCAGCCTGGAAGAGCTTAAACAGGTCAAGGGTCTGGGAGGAAAACGAGCCCAGGATATTATCGACCATCGTGAGGCAAATGGCAAGTTCAAGTCAGTAGACGAGCTCAAAAAGGTCTCTGGCATTGGTGCCAAGACCATAGAAAAGTTAAAAGACTATGTTACAGTGGATTAAGAATTTCCCTATTCCCCTAATCTATTTGAGTTTTCTATTGCTCTGGCTTTATTACGCTATTTTCTCAGCGTCCTATCTAGCGCTGTTGGGTTTCGTTTTTCTGCTAGTCTGTCTCTTTATCCAATTTCCTTGGAAATTAGCAAGTAAAATTCTAGTGATTTGTGGAATCTTTGGTTTCTGGTTTCTGTTTCAAAATTGGCAACGGAGTCAAGCGAGTCAAAATTTGGCTGTTTCTGTTGAAAGGGTACGGATTTTGCCCGACACTATTAAGGTTAATGGTGATAGTCTATCCTTTCGTGGAAAGTCTGATGGGCGCATTTTTCAAGTATATTATAAACTCCAGTCCGAGGAGGAGAAAGAAGCCTTTCAAGATTTAACAGCCCTTCATGATTTGAAACTAGAAGGAAAACTTTTAGAGCCAGAAGGGCAGAGAAATTTTGGTGGCTTTGACTACCAAGCTTATCTGAAGACTCAGGGAATTTACCAGACTCTCAATATCAAAAAAATCCAGTCACTTCAAAAGGTTGGCAGTTGGGATATAGGAGAAAATCTATCCAGTTTACGCCGAAAGGCTGTGGTTTGGATTAAGGCACATTTTCCAGACCCTATGCGCAATTACATGACGGGGCTCTTATTAGGGCATCTGGACACAGATTTTGAGGAGATGAATGAGCTTTATTCTAGTTTAGGAATTATCCACCTCTTTGCCTTGTCGGGTATGCAGGTAGGCTTTTTCATGGATGGATTTAAGAAACTTCTCTTGCGATTGGGCTTGACCCAAGAAAAGTTGAAATGGCTGACTTATCCCTTTTCCCTTATCTATGCAGGGCTAACAGGATTTTCAGCCTCGGTCATTCGCAGTCTTTTGCAAAAGTTGCTGGCTCAACATGGTGTTAAGGGCTTGGACAATTTTGCCTTGACAGTCCTTGTCCTCTTTATCGTCATGCCCAACTTTTTCCTGACTGCAGGAGGAGTTTTGTCCTGCGCTTATGCTTTTATCTTGACCATGACCGGCAAAGAAGAGGGGGGGCTTAAGGTTATTGCAAGAGAAAGTCTGGTTATTTCTTTGGGAATATTACCCATTCTATCCTTCTATTTTGCGGAATTTCAGCCTTGGTCCATCCTTTTGACCTTTGTCTTTTCCTTTCTTTTCGACTTGGTCTTCTTACCGCTCTTGTCTATCTTATTTGCCCTTTCCTTTCTCTATCCAGGCATTCAGCTGAATTTTATGTTTGAATGGTTGGAGGGGATGATTCGCTTTGTATCACAGGTGGCAAGTAGGCCTCTGGTCTTTGGACAACCCAATGCATGGCTTTTAATCTTATTGTTAATTTCCTTGGCTTTAGTTTATGATTTGAGGAAAAACATTAAAAGGCTAGCAGTGTTGAGCTTATTGATTACAGGTCTCTTTTTCTTGACCAAGCATCCACTGGAAAATGAAATTACCATGCTGGATGTTGGGCAAGGGGAAAGTATTTTCCTACGGGATGTAACTGGGAAAACCATTCTCATAGATGTAGGCGGCAAGGAAGAATCTGATAAGAAAATCGAAAAATGGCAAGAAAAGGCGACGACCAGTAATGCTAAGCGAACCTTGATTCCTTATCTAAAAAGTAGAGGAGTAGCCAAGATTGACCAGCTGATTTTGACAAATACGGACAAGGAACATGTCGGAGATTTGTTAGAGGTGACCAAGGCTTTCCATGTAGGGGAGATCTTAGTGTCAAAAGGCAGTCTAAAACAGAAGGAATTTGTAGCAGAACTACAGACGACTCAAACCAAGGTGCGTAGTTTGGCAGAAGGGGAAAATGTGCCAATTTTTGGAAGTCAGCTAGAAGTCCTATCACCAAGGAAAATTGGAGATGGAGGTCATGAAGATTCTCTGGTTCTGTATGGAAAACTCTTGGATAAAAACTTTCTTTTCACAGGAAATTTGGAGGAGAAAGGAGAGAGGGACTTGCTGAGGCAATATCCTGACCTAGAGGTGGGGGTCTTGAAAGCTGGTCAACATGGCTCTAAAAAATCATCAAGTTCAGCCTTTTTAGAACAGCTCAAACCAGAGATGACTCTCATTTCAGTTGGAAAGAACAATCGAACGAAACTCTCCCATCAGGAAACCTTGACACGACTGGAAGGTATCAATAGCAAAGTATATCGAACTGACCAGCATGGAGCTATACGCTTTAAGGGGTGGAAAAATTGGAAAATCGAAAGTGTTCGATAGGAAGGATAAATACTATATATTAGTAAAATAAACTAAAAATCTGTTGCATAATAATGATAAAAACGATATAATGAAAGCGTATTCAATATTAATGATATAAAACTATTAAAAATTAGTAAAAATCGTTTAATTAGTTAGTTTATGATCTATTTGTCTTTTTCAGTCCAGTATATCTGCTGTGATAGTGACTAAAAGTTATAGGTATGATTGGAATACCTACTATAAGTATAGTATGAATTGCTAGAGATATAACTATATTAATCCCCTGTTATGGTATCGTTATGACAGCTATTCTGAATATAAAATTGGTTCTGGTTGGAATTACAATCGTTATGAGGTAATAAACTACTCCAGCGGATGCTATTAATCCTTAAAGAGTGATAAAAAGGAGGGCTAGATATGTTGCATCTTACTCATGTGACCTTAAAAACGCGACAAGTCATCTTACAAGATGTTGATTTTACATTTGAAAAGGGTAGGATTTATGGTATTCTTGCTATAAATGGCTCTGGAAAGACGACACTATTCCGCGCCATTAGCAATTTAATTCCTATAAGTAGCGGAAATATTGCAGCCCCTCCTTCTTTATTTTATTATGAAAGCGTTGAATGGCTGGATGGAAACTTAAGTGGGATGGACTACCTTCGTCTTATCAAAAACATCTGGAAGTCAGGTCTGAACTTGGGGGATGAAATTGCCTATTGGGAAATGTCGGACTATGTCAGACTTCCCATTCGCAAGTATTCCTTAGGCATGAAGCAACGCTTGGTGATTGCCATGTATTTCCTTAGTCAGGCGAAATGCTGGCTCATGGATGAGATTACAAATGGCTTAGATGAGTATTATCGTCAGAAGTTTTTTGATAGGCTAGCACAAATCGATAGACAAGAACAGCTGGTTCTTTTAAGTTCCCACTATAAGGAAGAGTTGCTTGATGTCTGCGATAGAGTAGTAACCATTCATCAGGGGCAAATAGAAGAGGTTTAGTTTATGAAAGATGTTAGTCTATTTTTATTAAAAAAAATTTTCAAAAGTCGCTTAAACTGGATTATCTTAGCTTTATTTGTATCTGGACTCGGTGTTACCTTTTATTTTAATAGTCAGACTGCAAACTCCGTCAGCTTGGAGAGCGAGTTGGAAACCCGTCTTGTAAAAGATGAGAGAGTCATCAATGAATATGAAGAGGAACTCTCCCAAATTTCTGATACCAACTCGGAGGAATACCAGATTGCTAAAATTAATTTAGAATCGCAAAAAAATCTTTTGACTCAAAAGAAAGAAATTCTGGATTTGTTAAAAGAAGGACGCTGGAAAGAAGCCTACTATTTGCAGTGGCAAGATGAAGAGAAGAATTATGAAATGATATCAAATAACCCGACTATTAGCTCTGACTTTAAAATGGCGGTTGACCGCCAACGAAAGATTTACCAAGCCCTGTATCCCTTGAACATAAAAGCACATACTTTGGAGTTTCCGACCCACGGGATTGATCAGATTGTCTGGATTTTAGAGGCTATCATCCCAAGCTTGTTTGTGATTGCGATTATTTTTATGCTAACGCAACTATTTGCAGAAAGATATCAAAATCATCTGGACACTGCTCAATTATATCCTTTTTCAAAAGTGACATTTGCCATGTCCTCTCTTGGAGTTGGAGTGGGCTATGTAAGTGTGCTGTTTATCGGAATCAGCGGATTTTCTTTTCTAGTGGGAAGTCTGATAAGTGGTTTTGGACAGTTAGATTATCCCTACCCGATTTATAGCTTAGTGAATCAAGAGGTAACTATTGGAAAGATACAAGATGTGTTATTTCCTGGCTTGTTCTTAGATTTCTTAGCCTTTATCGTCATTGTGGAAGTAGTGTACTTGATTACTTACTTTTTCAAGCAAAAAATGCCTGTCCTCTTTCTTTCACTCATTGGGATTGTTGGCTTATTGTTTGGCATCCAAACAATTCAGCCTCTTCAAAGGATTGCACATCTGATTCCCTTTACTTACTTACGTTCAGTGGAGATTTTATCTGGAGGATTACCTAAGCAAATTGATAATGTCAATCTGAATTGGGACATGGGGCTAGTTTTACTTCCTTGCCTGATCATCCTTTTGTTAGTGGGGATTCTATTTATCGAAAGATGGGGAAGTTCACGTAAAAAGGAATTTTTTAATAGATCTTAGCTTTCCTATAGGGAAAATAAGTAAAAACTAACATAGAGAGGGAATCAACTTGATTCTCTCTTTTTGATTCGAAAACCAAGCCAAAATACAAACACAAACTTTTCAAAAAAATAACTTTTTATCTTGACAAGGGCTAGAAAACTTGGTATCATATAAAAGTTGAGAAAAGCAGAAGTGAGAGCTTCTCGCCTTGTGACATTAAGTTGCCTGGCCCTACGGATGAAAAGTTTCTAAGAAACGCTATCATAACGTGCGGGCTTGTATATTTACGAGTCCGCTATTGTTTTTCTCTAATAAAACAAAAGAGGTGAAAACCATAGCAAAGCAAGACTTATTCATCAATGATGAGATTCGTGTACGTGAAGTTCGCTTGATTGGTCTTGAAGGAGAACAGCTAGGCATCAAGCCACTCAGTGAAGCGCAAGCTTTGGCTGATAACGCTAATGTTGACCTAGTATTGATTCAACCCCAAGCCAAACCGCCTGTTGCAAAAATTATGGACTACGGTAAGTTCAAATTTGAGTACCAGAAGAAGCAAAAAGAACAACGTAAAAAACAAAGTGTTGTTACTGTGAAAGAAGTTCGTCTAAGTCCAACGATTGACAAGGGTGACTTTGATACAAAACTTCGCAATGCACGCAAATTCCTTGAAAAAGGAAATAAAGTTAAGGTATCTATTCGCTTTAAGGGTCGTATGATTACCCATAAAGAGATTGGTGCAAAAGTTTTAGCCGAGTTTGCTGAAGCAACTCAAGATATTGCCATCATCGAACAACGTGCTAAAATGGATGGACGTCAAATGTTCATGCAATTGGCGCCAGCGACTGACAAAAAATAATTGTCAGAAAGTTAAATAAAGGAGAAAAAATCATGCCAAAACAAAAAACACACCGCGCATCAGCTAAACGTTTCAAACGTACAGGTTCTGGTGGACTTAAACGTTTCCGTGCTTACACTTCTCACCGTTTCCACGGAAAAACTAAGAAACAACGTCGTCATCTTCGTAAAGCATCTATGGTGCATTCAGGAGATTACAAACGTATCAAAGCAATGCTTACTCGCTTGAAATAATAGCTTGACTGTAAGTAAACAATTCTAGGAAATATTTGGAGGAAATAAAACATGGCACGTGTTAAAGGTGGCGTTGTATCACGCAAACGTCGTAAACGTATTCTTAAATTAGCAAAAGGTTACTATGGAGCTAAACACATCTTGTTCCGTACTGCAAAAGAACAAGTAATGAACTCTTACTACTATGCATACCGTGACCGTCGTCAGAAAAAACGTGACTTCCGCAAATTGTGGATCACTCGTATCAATGCGGCAGCTCGTATGAACGGACTTTCATACTCACAATTGATGCATGGTTTGAAATTGGCTGAGATCGAAGTTAACCGTAAAATGCTTGCTGACTTGGCTGTTAACGATGCAGCAGCTTTCACAGCTCTTGCAGATGCAGCTAAAGCAAAACTTGGTAAATAATAACTGATAAGACTGGAACAGGATTGTCCCAGTCTTTTTAAAAATAAAGGAGAAAAATATGGCTTCAAAAATGCTACATACTTGCTTGCGAGTAGAAAATCTTGAAAAATCAATTGCATTTTATCAAGATGCTTTTGGTTTTAAAGAATTGCGTCGCAGAGATTTTCCAGACCATGCCTTCACGATTGTCTATCTAGGACTTGAGGGTGACGACTATGAGTTGGAGTTGACTTATAACTATAATCACGGCCCTTATGTGGTTGGAGATGGCTTTGCCCATATTGCCCTCAGTACACCTGATCTTGAGGCACTTCATCAAGAGCATAGTGCAAAAGGATATGAAGTGACTGAGCCAAATGGTCTACCAGGAACTGCACCTAACTATTACTTTGTCAAAGACCCTGATGGCTACAAGGTCGAAGTCATTCGTGAAAAATAATCTCGTCAAGTCAAGTAGAATGTTCGTTTTCTACTTGACTTTTTTTAGCTGAAAGAGTATACTAGTAAAAATTTAACCTTTAAGGGGAGTCCAGAGAGACTCACAAGGTGTCAGATAAAAGAATAGTGCAATTTTTTAGAGGAGACTTTTTGAGTGTGCTCTCTTGTCTTGTACGATTTTAACTGAGGCCTTGCAATCGCAAGGCCTTTTCTTTATCTGGTCCCCTTAAAATTTAAGGAGGAAAAGTCATGAATCCCACATGTAAGAAACGTTTGGGTGCTATTCGCTTGGAAACCATGAAGGTGGTTGCACAGGAGGAAATTGCGCCAGCAATCTTTGAATTAGTCCTAGAGGGGGAAATGGTTGAAGCCATGCGAGCAGGCCAATTTCTTCATCTGCGTGTGCCTGATGACGCCCATCTTTTGCGTCGCCCTATTTCAATTTCGTCTATCGATAAGTTTAAGAAGCAGTGTCATCTCATTTATCGGATTGAGGGAGCTGGGACAGCTATTTTCTCAACCTTAAGTCAGGGAGATACTCTTGATGTGATGGGGCCTCAGGGGAATGGTTTTGACTTGTCTGACCTTGATGAGCAGAGCCAGGTTCTCCTTGTTGGTGGTGGGATTGGTGTTCCGCCCTTGCTTGAAGTGGCCAAGGAATTGCATGCGCGTGGTGTGAAAGTAGTGACTGTCCTCGGTTTTGCGAACAAGGATGCTGTTATTTTAGAGACGGAATTGGCCCAATATGGTCAAGTCTTTGTAACGACAGATGATGGTTCTTATGGTATCAAGGGAAATGTTTCCGTTGTTATTAAGGATTTAGACAATCAATTTGATGCTGTTTACTCATGTGGGGCGCCTGGAATGATGAAGTATATCAATCAAACCTTTTATGACCACCCAAGAGCCTATCTATCTCTGGAATCTCGTATGGCTTGTGGGATGGGAGCTTGCTACGCTTGTGTCCTAAAAGTACCAGAAAGCGAGACGGTCAGCCAACGCGTCTGTGAAGATGGGCCTGTTTTCCGAACAGGAACAGTTGTATTATAAGGAGAAAATCATGACTAGAAATCGTTTACAAGTTTCTCTACCAGGCTTGGATTTGAAAAATCCGATTATTCCAGCATCAGGCTGTTTTGGTTTTGGACAAGAGTATGCCAAGTACTATGATTTAGACCTTTTAGGTTCTATTATGATCAAGGCGACAACCCTTGAAGCCCGTTTTGGCAATCCAACTCCTAGAGTTGCTGAGACACCTGCTGGCATGCTCAATGCAATTGGCTTACAAAATCCTGGTTTGGAAGTTGTTTTGGCTGAAAAGTTACCTTGGCTGGAAAGAGAATATCCAAATCTTCCTATTATTGCCAATGTAGCTGGTTTTTCAAAACAAGAGTATGCAGCTGTTTCTAGTGGTATTTCTAAGGCAGCTAATGTGAAGGCTATTGAGCTCAATATTTCTTGCCCCAATGTAGATCACTGTAATCACGGACTTTTGATAGGTCAAGATCCTGATCTGGCTTATGATGTGGTGAAAGCAGCTGTGGAAGCCTCTGATGTACCAGTTTATGTCAAACTAACCCCTAGTGTGACAGATATTGTCACCGTCGCAAAAGCAGCAGAAGATGCGGGAGCAAGTGGATTAACCATGATCAATACTCTGGTTGGAATGCGTTTTGACCTCAAAACCAGAAAACCAATCTTGGCCAATGGAACAGGTGGAATGTCTGGTCCAGCAGTATTTCCAGTAGCCCTCAAACTCATTCGCCAAGTAGCCCAAACAACAGACCTGCCTATCATTGGAATGGGGGGAGTGGATTCGGCTGAAACTGCACTAGAAATGTATCTGGCGGGAGCATCTGCTATTGGAGTTGGAACAGCCAACTTTACCAATCCATATGCCTGTCCTGATATCATCGAAAATTTACCAAAAGTCATGGACAAATACGGCATCAGCAGTCTAGAAAATCTCCGCAAGGAAGTAAAAGAGTCTCTGAGGTAAACTGCAATCAATCTGTTCTTGATTTTTTATCAGTTTGTAATGTTTATTATAGAGAATTTTGATACAATAAAATAGAAAGAACAGAGGAAGAAAGTTTATGAAGAAATTGAGATTTGTTTTTTTAGCTCTGCTATTTTTCTTAGCCAGACCAGAGAGTGCAATGGCTAGTGATGGTACTTGGCAAGGAAAACAATACCTGAAAGCAGATGGCAGTCAAGCAGCCAATGAGTGGGTTTTTGATTCTCATTATCAATCTTGGTTTTATATAAAAGCAGATGCCAACTATGCTGAAAATGAATGGCTGAAACAAGGTGACGACTATTTTTACCTCAAATCAGGTGGCTATATGGCCAAGTCAGAATGGATAGAAGACAAGGGAGTCCTCTATTATCTTGACCAAGATGGAAAGATGAAAAGAAATGCTTGGCTAGGTGCTTCCTATGTTGGTGCAACAGGTGCCAAGGTAATAGAAGATTGGGTATATGATTCTCGATACGATGCTTGGTTTTATATCAAAGCAGATGGCCAGCATGCAGAGAAAGAATGGCTCCAAATAAAGGGGAAGGACTATTATTTTAAATCTGGTGGTTATCTACTGACAAGTCAGTGGATTGAACAGACTTATGTGAGTGCTAGTGGTGCCAAAGTACAGCAAGGTTGGCTTTTTGACAAACAATATCAATCTTGGTTTTACATCAAAGAAAATGGAAAACATGCTGAGAAAGAATGGATTTTCGAAAATGGTCACTATTATTATCTAAAATCCGGTGGCTATATGGCAGCCAATGAATGGATTTGGGATAAGGAGTCATGGTTTTACCTCAAATCTGATGGGAAAATGACTGAGAAAGAATGGCTATACGATTCTAAAAGTCAAGCCTGGTACTACTTCAAATCTGGTGGCTACATGGCGAAAAATGAGACTGTAGATGGTTATCAGCTTGGAAGCGACGGTAAATGGCTTGGAGAAAAAGCTACAAATGAAAATGCTGCTTATTATCAAGTAGTACCTGTCACAGCAAATGTCTATAATGCAGATGGTGAAAAGCTCTCCTATATATCGCAAGGTAGTGTCGTCTGGCTAGATAAGGATAGAAAAAGTGATGACAAGCACCTGGCTATTACTATTTCTGGTTTGTCAGGCTATATGAAAACAGAAGATTTACAAACACTAGATTCTAGCAAGGATTTTATCCCTTATTATGAGAGCGATGGGTATCGTTTTTATCACTATGTGGCTCAGAATGCTAGTATCCCAGTAGCTTCTCATCTTTCTGATATGGAAGTAGGCAAGAAATATTATTCGGCAGATGGGCTGCATTTTGATGGTTTTAACCTTGAAAATCCCTTCCTTTTCAAAGATTTGACAGATGCTACAAACTATAGTGCTGAAGACTTGGATAAGGTATTTAGTTTGTTAAATATTAATAATAGCCTCCTGGAAAATAAGGGAGCTACCTTTAAGGAAGCCGAAGAACATTACCATATCAATGCCCTCTATCTCCTTGCTCATAGTGCCTTAGAAAGCGACTGGGGACGTAGCAAGATTGCCAAAGATAAGAATAATTTCTTTGGAATTACAGCCTATGATACGACCCCTTACCTTTCTGCCAAGACATTTGATGATGTGGATAAAGGTATTTTAGGAGCAACAAAGTGGATTAAGGAAAATTATATCGATAGGGGTAGAACTTTCCTTGGAAATAAGGCATCTGGTATGAATGTGGAATATGCCTCAGACCCTTATTGGGGCGAAAAAATTGCTAGTGTAATGATGAAAATTAATGAAAAACTAGGTGGCAAAGATTAGGCCTATAATTGGATATGATTTGAGTATAATACTCAATGAAAATTAAAGAGCAAACTAGGAAACTAGCCGCAGGTTGCTCAAAACAGTGTTTTGAGGTTGTAGATAAGACTGACGAAGTCAGTCACATATATACGGCAAGGCGACGTTGACACGGTTTGAAGAGATTTTCGAAGAGTATAAGCTAAAAATCCTGATTTCAAGTCGAATCAGGATTTTTTCATAGATGCGATTTTTTCTGGATCTGGTGTGACACGGAGGGTCTTTTGTCCTGTGTAGGTGACAAAGCCAGGTTTTCCACCAGTTGGTTTGTTGAGTTTCTTGACTTCAATCATATCCACCTGAACCAGATTTGACAGGCGACCTTGAGAGAAGTAGGCGGCCAACTCTGCTGCGTCTGTCTTGACTTCGTCAGATGGGTCAAGGTTGCCTGAGATAACAACGTGACTTCCAGGAATGTCCTTGGCATGGAACCAAAGTTCCTCCTTGCGGGCCATTTTAAAGGTAAGCTCCTCATTTTGCAGATTATTGCGGCCGACATAGATGATGGTTTTGCCATCGCTTGCTAGATATTGTTCTGGTTTTTTGCGTTTCTGGATTTTCTCCCGTTGTCTTCTGCGGATAAAACCTGTTTGAATCAATTCTTCACGGATTTCAGCGATTTCTTCCAGTCCAGCTTGGTTGAGGACGGTTTCTACACTTTCCAAATAGAGAATAGTTGCCTTGGTTTCCTCAATCAGATCAGTCAAGTATTTGACAGCTTCTTTTAATTTCTGATACCGTTTAAAGTAGCGTTGGGCATTCTGGTTGGGAGTCAGAGCCTTATCAAGAGCAATCGTGATAGGTTGGTTGGTGTAGTAGTTGTCTAGGATAACTTGGTCTTGGTCATTAGGCACTTGGTGGAGGAAGGTTGTCAGCAATTCTCCTTTTTGGCGAAATTCTTCAGCGTTGTCTGTCGCCAGTAACTCTTTTTCTTGTTTTTTAAGCTTATGACGATTTTTTTGAAGTTCATTTTCAACACGACGAATGAGTTCACTGGCTTGCTGTTTGACACGGTCTCGCTCAGCCTTATCCTTGTAGTAGGTGTCCAACAAATCAGAAAGACTGGCAAAAGGCTCTCCCACCTGATTGGCAAAAGGAACTGGACTGAAGGAAGTCTCAGTCAAGCATGGCTGGGTTTCTTGACTGAAAAAGTCACGGAAAGTAGATAGTTTATCGGTAATAAGAATGTTTTCCAATTCATTTGCTGTATCACGTCCCAGACCTTGAAAGAGGTTTTGAAGGTTTTTAGCTGTCGTTTCCTGAGTTTGCAGGATTTCAAAGAGTTTCTCGTTCTTGATCGTAAAAGGATTGGGAGATTCCGTACTTGGCGGAGCGATATAGGTCGATCCAGGAAGCAAGGTACGGTAGCTATTTTGTGAAAAGCCGACGTGTTTAATAACTTCGAGGATTTTATGACTACTTTTATCAACCAGTAGAATGTTACTGTGTTTACCCATGATTTCGATAATCAAGGTAGCCTGAATATGGTCTCCAATCTCGTTTTTATTGGAAACTGTAATTTCCACAATGCGGTCATTTTCAATCTGCTCGATCGACTCAATCAGAGCCCCCTGCAAATACTTTCTCAAAACCATGATAAAGGTGGAAGGTTGGGCTGGATTTTCAAAAGTCGTTTGGGTCAGCTGAATGCGTCCAAAAACTGGATGGGCAGAAAGGAGCAGACGATGGCTTTGGCGATTGCTGCGGATTTGCAAGACCAATTCTTGTTCAAAAGGCTGATTGATTTTCTGGATGCGACCGTTCACTAACTCTCTTTGCAATTCCTCAACCATGTGGTGTAAAAAAAATCCGTCAAATGACATCGTTCTCTCCTTGTGATTGTATTCCATAGTATTATATCAAAAAGGTAGAATAAAATCATGGAAATGTGGTATAATAAAGCCAAGTAAAGAGAAACGAGAAGCACATGTATATTGAAATGGTAGATGAAACTGGTCAAGTTTCAAAAGAAATGTTGCAACAAACCCAAGAAATTTTGGAATTTGCAGCCCAAAAATTAGGTAAAGAAGACAAGGAGATGGCAGTTACTTTTGTGACCAACGAGCGTAGCCATGAACTCAATTTGGAGTACCGTGACACAGACCGTCCGACAGACGTCATCAGCCTTGAGTATAAGCCAGAGTTGGAAATTGCCTTTGACGAAGAGGATTTGCTTGAAAATCCAGAATTGGCAGAGATGATGTCTGAGTTTGATGCCTATATTGGAGAACTGTTCATCTCTATTGATAAGGCTCATGAGCAGGCTGAGGAATATGGTCACAGCTTTGAGCGTGAGATGGGCTTCTTGGCAGTACACGGCTTTTTACATATCAATGGCTATGATCACTATACTCCGGAAGAAGAAGCGGAGATGTTCGGTTTACAAGAAGAAATTTTGACAGCCTATGGACTCACAAGACAATAAACGAAAATGGAAAAATCGTGACCTGATATCCAGTTTAGAATTTGCCATCACAGGAATTTTTACTGCTATCAAGGAAGAACGCAATATGCGAAAACATGCAGTAACGGCTCTTGTAGTCATTCTTGCAGGTTTTGTTTTTCAGGTGTCACGAATCGAATGGCTCTTTCTCCTATTGAGCATTTTCTTGGTAGTAGCCTTTGAAATTATCAACTCTGCTATCGAAAATGTAGTAGATTTGGCCAGCCACTATCACTTTTCCATGCTAGCTAAAAATGCCAAGGATATGGCAGCTGGCGCGGTATTAGTGGTCTCTCTTTTCGCAGCCTTAACAGGCGCATTGATTTTTCTCCCACGAATCTGGGATTTATTATTTTAAACAGTAAGAGGAAATTATGACTTTTAAATCAGGCTTTGTAGCCATTTTAGGACGTCCCAACGTTGGGAAGTCAACCTTTTTAAATCACGTTATGGGGCAAAAGATTGCCATCATGAGTGACAAGGCGCAGACAACGCGCAACAAAATCATGGGAATTTACACGACTGATAAGGAACAAATCGTCTTTATCGACACACCAGGGATTCACAAACCTAAAACGGCTCTTGGAGATTTCATGGTCGAATCTGCCTATAGCACCCTTCGTGAAGTGGATACCGTTCTCTTCATGGTGCCTGCTGATGAAGCGCGTGGTAAGGGGGACGATATGATTATCGAGCGTCTCAAGGCTGCCAAGGTTCCTGTGATTTTGGTGGTGAATAAGATCGATAAGGTTCACCCAGACCAGCTTTTATCTCAGATCGATGATTTCCGTAACCAAATGGACTTTAAGGAAATTGTGCCCATTTCAGCCCTTCAGGGAAATAACGTCTCTCGTCTAGTGGATATTTTGAGTGAAAATTTGGACGAAGGTTTCCAGTATTTCCCGTCTGATCAAATCACAGACCATCCAGAGCGCTTCTTGGTTTCAGAAATGGTTCGCGAGAAAGTCTTGCACCTAACTCGTGAAGAGATTCCGCACTCTGTCGCAGTAGTTGTTGATTCTATGAAACGAGATGAAGAGACAGACAAGGTTCACATCCGTGCAACCATCATGGTCGAGCGTGATAGTCAGAAAGGGATCATCATCGGTAAAGGTGGCGCTATGCTTAAGAAAATCGGTAGCATGGCCCGTCGTGATATTGAACTCATGCTAGGAGACAAGGTCTTCCTAGAAACCTGGGTCAAGGTCAAGAAAAACTGGCGCGATAAAAAGCTAGATTTGGCTGACTTTGGCTATAATGAAAAAGAATACTAAGTAGAGGTGGGCTCATGCCTGCTTCTTGTTTTTACAGAAGGAGGACTTATGCCTGAATTACCTGAGGTTGAAACCGTTCGTCGTGGCTTAGAAAAATTGATTTTGGGAAAGAAGATTTCGAGTGTAGAAATTCGCTATCCCAAGATGATTAAGACGGATTTGGACGAGTTTCGAAAGGAAGTGCCTGGTCAAGTTGTTGAGTCAATGGGACGTCGTGGCAAATATTTGATTTTCTACCTGACAGACAAGGTCTTGATTTCCCATTTGCGGATGGAGGGCAAGTATTTTTACTATCCAGACCAAGTACCTGAACGCAAACATGCCCATATTTTCTTCCAGTTTGAGGACGGTGGCACGCTTGTTTATGAGGATGTACGCAAGTTTGGGACTATGGAACTGCTTGCACCAGACCTTTTGGAAGCTTATTTTATTTCTAAAAAATTAGGGCCTGAACCAAGCGAACAAGAATTTGATTTGCAGGTCTTTCAAGCTGCTCTATCCAAATCTAAAAAGCCTATCAAATCCCACCTTTTAGACCAGACCTTGGTAGCTGGCCTTGGAAATATCTATGTGGATGAGGTTCTCTGGCGAGCTCAGGTTCATCCAGCAAGACCTTCCCAGACTTTGACAGCAGAAGAAGCGACTGCCATTCATGACCAGACCATTGCTGTTTTGGGACAGGCTGTTGAAAAAGGTGGTTCCACCATTCGGACCTATACCAATGCCTTTGGGGAAGATGGAACCATGCAGGATTTTCATCAGGTCTATGATAAGGCTGGTCAAGAATGTTCACGTTGTGCCACCATCATTGAGAAAATCCAACTAGGCGGACGAGGTACCCACTTTTGTCCAAACTGTCAAAGGAGGGACTGATGGGAAAAATCATCGGAATCACTGGGGGAATTGCCTCTGGTAAGTCAACTGTGACAAATTTTATAAGAAAGCAAGGATTTCAAGTAGTGGATGCCGACGCGGTTGTCCACCAACTACAGAGACTTGGTGGTCGTCTGTTTGAGGCTCTAGTCCAGCACTTTGGTCAAGAAATAATTCTAACAAACGGAGAACTCAATCGCCCTCTCCTAGCTAGTCTTATCTTTTCAAATCCTGAGGAACGGGAATGGTCTAGGGTAACTCAAGGAGAGATTATCCGTGAGGAACTAGCTACATTAAGAGACCAATTGGCTCAGACAGAAGAGATTTTCTTCATGGATATTCCCCTACTTTTTGAGCAGGACTACGTCTCTTGGTTTGATGAGACTTGGTTGGTCTATGTAGACCGAGATGTCCAAGTAGAACGTCTAATGAAAAGGGACCACTTGTCCAAAGATGAAGCTGAGTCGCGTCTGGCAGCTCAGTGGCCTTTAGAGAAAAAGAAAGATTTGGCCAGCCATGTTTTAAACAACAATGGAAATCAGGACCAGCTTCTTACTCAGGTGTTCTCCCTGCTTGAGGGAGGTAAGCAAGATGACAGAGATTAACTGGAAGGATAATCTGCGCATTGCCTGGTTTGGTAATTTTCTGACTGGAGCCAGTATTTCTTTGGTTGTGCCTTTTATGCCCATCTTTGTGGAAAATCTAGGTGTAGGAAGTGAGCAAGTCGCTTTTTATGCAGGTTTAGCTATTTCTGTCTCTGCTATTTCCGCAGCACTCTTTTCTCCTATCTGGGGTATTCTTGCTGATAAATACGGTCGAAAACCCATGATGATTCGTGCTGGTCTGGCCATGACCATTACTATGGGAGGCTTAGCCTTTGTGCCAAATATTTATTGGTTAATCTTTCTTCGTTTACTGAATGGTGTATTTGCGGGTTTTGTTCCCAATGCAACGGCCTTGATAGCCAGTCAGGTTCCCAAGGAGAAATCAGGCTCTGCCTTAGGTACTTTGTCTACAGGCGTAGTTGCAGGTACTCTAACTGGTCCCTTTATCGGGGGATTTATTGCAGAATTATTTGGCATTCGTACTGTTTTCTTACTGGTTGGTAGTTTTCTACTTTTAGCTGCTGTTTTGACTATTTTCTTTATCAAGGAAGATTTTAAACCAGTAGCCAAGGAAAAGGCTATTCCAACAAAGGAATTGTTTACCTCAGTTAAATATCCCTATCTTTTGGTCAACCTCTTTCTGACCAGTTTTGTCATCCAATTTTCAGCCCAATCAATCGGCCCTATCTTAGCTCTGTATGTACGCGACTTAGGCCAGACAGAGAATCTTCTTTTTGTCTCTGGTTTGATTGTGTCCAGTATGGGCTTTTCCAGTATGATGAGTGCAGGAGTCATGGGAAAGCTAGGTGACAAGGTGGGCAACCATCGTCTCTTGGTTGTAGCTCAGTTTTATTCAGTTATCATCTATCTCCTCTGTGCCAATGCCTCTAGTCCGCTTCAACTAGGACTCTATCGATTCCTCTTTGGCTTGGGAACCGGTGCGCTGATACCTGGGGTCAATGCCCTTCTCAGCAAGATGACGCCCAAAGCTGGTATTTCGAGGGTCTTTGCCTTTAATCAGGTATTCTTTTATCTGGGAGGTGTCGTTGGGCCTATGGCAGGTTCTGCAGTAGCAGGTCAATTTGGCTACCATGCAGTCTTTTATGCGACAAGCCTTTGTGTTGCCTTTAGTTGTCTCTTTAACCTGCTTCAATTTCGAACATTATTAAAAGTAAAGGAAATCTAGTGCGAGTAAAAATTAATCTCAAATGCTCCTCTTGTGGCAGTATCAATTACCTAACCAGTAAAAATTCAAAAACCCATCCAGACAAGATCGAGGTTTTAAAGTATTGTCCCAAAGAAAGAAAAGTAACCCTACATCTTGAATCTAAGTAGATTTTATGGTAAAATAATAAGGATTTTAAGGAGTTTGATATGTATAACCTATTATTAACCATTTTATTAGTATTATCTGTTGTGATTGTGATTGCGATTTTCATGCAACCAACCAAAAACCAATCCAGCAATGTATTTGATGCCAGCTCAGGTGATTTGTTTGAACGCAGTAAAGCTCGCGGTTTTGAAGCTGTAATGCAGCGTTTGACAGGGATTTTAGTCTTTTTCTGGCTAGCCATTGCCTTAGCATTGACGGTATTATCAAGTAGATAAGAAAATAATGGGCAGGACTAGGTCTTTGCCTCTTTTTATTTTTAAAGGATGTTTGAGAAGGTTTTACAGTAAAAGAAAATTAAAAAATCTAGAAAGAAAATATGAAAGATAGAATAAAAGAATATTTACAAGACAAGGGAAAGGTGACTGTTAATGATTTGGCTCAGGCTTTGGGAAAAGACAGTTCCAAGGATTTTCGTGAGTTGATTAAAACCTTGTCCTTAATGGAAAGAAAGCACCAAATTCGTTTTGAAGAAGATGGTAGTCTGACCTTGGAAGCCAAGAAAAAACATGAGATTACCCTCAAGGGGATTTTTCATGCCCATAAAAATGGCTTTGGCTTTGTTAGTCTGGAAGGCGAGGAGGACGACCTTTTTGTAGGAAAAAACGATGTCAACTATGCTATTGATGGTGATACCGTTGAGGTCGTCATCAAGAAAGTCGCTGACCGCAATAAGGGAACAGCAGCAGAAGCCAAAATTATCGATATCTTAGAACACAGCCTGACAACAGTTGTCGGCCAAATCGTTCTAGATCAGGAAAAGCCCAAGTATGCTGGCTACATCCGTTCGAAAAATCAGAAAATCAGTCAACCGATTTATGTTAAGAAACCAGCTCTAAAACTAGAAGGAACAGAAGTTCTCAAGGTCTTTATCGATAAATACCCAAGCAAGAAACATGATTTCTTTGTCGCGAGTGTCCTCGATGTGGTGGGGCATTCGACGGATGTCGGAATTGATGTCCTTGAGGTTTTGGAATCAATGGACATTGTCTCAGAATTTCCAGAAGCCGTTGTCAAGGAAGCAGAAAGTGTGCCGGATGCTCCGTCTCAAAAGGATATGGAAGGCCGTCTGGATCTAAGAGATGAGATTACCTTTACCATTGACGGTGCGGATGCCAAGGACTTGGACGATGCGGTGCATATCAAAGCATTGAAAAATGGCAATCTGGAACTTGGAGTTCACATCGCAGATGTTTCCTACTATGTGACCGAGGGGTCTGCCCTTGATAAGGAAGCCCTTAATCGTGCGACTTCTGTTTATGTGACAGACCGCGTGGTGCCAATGCTTCCAGAACGACTATCTAATGGAATTTGCTCCCTCAATCCTCAAGTTGACCGTCTGACCCAGTCTGCCATTATGGAGATTGATAAACATGGTCGTGTGGTCAATTACACCATTACACAAACGGTTATCAAGACTAGCTTCAGGATGACCTATAGTGATGTCAATGATATCTTAGCAGGTGACGAGGAGAAGAGACAAGAGTATCAGAAAATTGTTCCAAGTATCGAACTTATGGCCAAGCTCCATGAAATTTTAGAAAACATGCGTGCGAAACGTGGAGCCCTCAATTTCGATACCAATGAAGCCAAGATTTTAGTGGATAAGCAAGGTAAGCCTGTTGATATCGTTCTTCGTCAGCGTGGTGTTGCCGAGCGCATGATTGAGTCCTTTATGCTGATGGCCAACGAAACAGTTGCCGAGCATTTCAGCAAGCTGGAGCTACCTTTCATTTATCGTATCCATGAGGAGCCTAAGGCTGAAAAGGTTCAGAAGTTTATTGATTATGCTTCAAGTTTTGGCTTGAGAATTTATGGGACTGCCAGTGAGATTAGCCAGGAGGCTCTCCAAGACATCATGCGTACTGTTGAGGGAGAGCCTTATGCGGATGTCTTGTCCATGATGCTTCTCCGTTCCATGCAGCAGGCTCGCTATTCAGAGCACAATCACGGTCACTATGGTCTAGCGGCTGATTATTACACTCACTTCACCAGTCCAATTCGCCGTTATCCAGACCTCCTAGTCCACCGTATGATTCGAGACTATGGGCGTTCCAAGGAAATAGCCGAGCATTTTGAACAAGTGATTCCAGAGATTGCGACCCAGTCTTCCAACCGTGAGCGTCGTGCCATCGAGGCTGAGCGTGAAGTCGAAGCCATGAAAAAGGCTGAGTACATGGAAGAATACGTAGGTGAAGAGTACGATGCAGTTGTCTCCAGCATAGTCAAATTTGGTCTCTTTGTTGAATTGCCAAACACAGTTGAGGGCTTGATTCACATCACAAATTTACCTGAATTTTATCATTTCAATGAGCGTGATTTGACCCTTCGTGGGGAGAAATCGGGTACAACCTTCCGTGTAGGACAGCAGATTCGCATTCGGGTTGAAAGAGCTGACAAGATGACGGGGGAAATTGATTTCTCTTACATTCCAAGTGAATTTGATGTGATTGAAAAAGGCTTGAAACAGTCTAGTCGTAGTGACAGAGGGCGTGGTTCAAGTCGTCATTCAGATAAGAAGGAAGATAAGAGAAAATCAGGACGCTCAAATGATAAGCGCAAGCATTCGTCAAAAGATAAGAAGAAAAAGGGTAAGAAACCTTTTTATAAGGAAGTAGCTAAGAAAGGAGCCAAGCATGGCAAAGGGCGAGGGAAAGGTCGTCGCACAAAATAAAAAGGCGCGTCATGACTATACAATCGTAGATACGCTAGAGGCAGGGATGGTCCTGACTGGAACTGAAATCAAGAGTGTACGAGCAGCTCGAATCAATCTCAAGGATGGCTTTGCCCAAGTAAAAAATGGAGAAGTCTGGCTGAGTAATGTTCATATCGCTCCTTACGAAGAGGGCAATATTTGGAATCAGGAACCAGAACGCCGTCGTAAACTCCTGCTTCATAAGAAACAAATTCAAAAATTGGAACAAGAGACTAAAGGGACAGGAATGACGCTGGTTCCCCTAAAAGTCTATATCAAAGATGGCTATGCCAAGCTCCTTTTAGGCCTAGCTAAAGGAAAGCATGACTATGACAAACGGGAGTCTATCAAGCGACGGGAGCAAAATCGCGACATCGCGCGTGTTATGAAAGCTGTCAACCAGCGATAAAAAGAGGAATGAAAATGGAAAAACTAGTTGCCTATAAACGCATGCCACTGTGGACTAAAGAGACCATGCCAGAGGCGGTTCAGCAGAAACACAATACCAAGGTCGGAACTTGGGGTAAGATCACAGTTGTAAAAGGAGCCCTCAAGTTTATTGAATTGACCGAAGAAGGAGAAGTTCTAGCTGAACACCTCTTTGAAGCAGGAGCAGACAATCCAATGGCGCAACCGCAAGCCTGGCACCGAGTGGAGGCTGCTACAGACGATGTGGAATGGTATTTGGAATTTTATTGTAAACCTGAGGATTATTTTCCTAAGAAATACAATACCAATCCTGTTCATTCAGAGGTCCTAGAGGCAATGCAGACAGTAAAACCAGGGAAAGCCTTGGATTTGGGCTGTGGTCAGGGGCGCAATTCTCTTTTTCTAGCCCAGCAAGGTTTTGATGTGACAGCTGTGGATCAAAATGAACTGGCTCTTGAAATCTTGCAAAGCATTGTGGAGCAAGAAGACCTGGACATGCCAGTTGGTCTTTATGATATCAATTCAGCCAGCATTGGACAAGAATATGATTTTATCGTATCGACGGTGGTGCTGATGTTTCTACAAGCGGACCGCATTCCAGCTATTATCCGAAACATGCAGGAGCACACCAAGGTAGGTGGCTACAACCTTATCGTCTGTGCCATGGACACGGAGGATTATCCTTGCTCAGTGAACTTCCCATTCACATTTAAAGAGGGAGAATTGGCTGAATACTACAAGGATTGGGAGTTGGTCAAGTACAATGAAAATCCTGGTCATCTTCACCGTCGCGATGAGAATGGCAATCGCATTCAACTACGCTTTGCGACCATGCTAGCTAAGAAAATCAAGTAAACATACATGAAGATTAGGAATTTTCCTGATCTTTTTTCTTTTTTTCGAATAATATAGAAAAGGAGGGAAATCATGTTTGTTGCGAGAGATGCTAGGGGAGAATTGGTAAATGTGTTAGAGGATAAACTTGAGAAGCAGGCATACACCTGCCCAGCTTGTGGAGGTCAGCTCCGTTTGCGTCAAGGACCAAGTGTCCGGACCCATTTTGCCCACAAAACCTTAAAAGACTGTGATTTTTCCTCTGAAAATGAAAGTCCAGAACACCTAGAAAATAAAAAATCACTTTATCACTGGTTGAAAAGAGATGCAGAGGTGCAATTAGAATCCCCTCTTCCAGAGCTTAAACAGATTGCGGATGTATTTGTAAATGGCAATCTAGCTCTAGAAGTTCAGTGTAGTCCCTTGACTCAAAAGGTTCTTAAAGAGCGAAGTGAGGGCTATCGTAGTCATGGTTACCAAGTACTGTGGTTGCTGGGTCAAAAACTGTGGATCAAAGACCGCTTAACCCGTCTGCAACAAGGTTTTCTCTATTTCAGTCAAAATATGGGCTTTTATGTTTGGGAATTAGACAGTGAAAAACAAGTTTTAAGACTCAAATACCTGATTTACCAAGACCTCCGTGGTAAACTCCATTATCAAATCAAGGAATTTCCCTATGGTCAAGGCAGTCTACTGGAGATATTGCGTCTTCCTTATAAGAAACAAAAAATCTCTCATTTTACAGTTTCTCAGGACAAGGACATCTGTCGCTATATTCAGCAACAACTCTATTATCAAAATCCTTTTTGGATGAAAGAACAAGCCGAAGCCTATCAGAAGGGAGAAAATATCCTGACTTATGGGCTAAAAGAATGGTATCCACAAATTCGACCACTAGTGGGCAAATTTTTCCAGATTGAACAAGACTTGACCAGCTATTATCAGTATTTTCAAACCTATTATCAAGAAAATCCTCAAAATGATTGGCAAAAGCTTTATCCACCAGCCTTTTATCAGCAATATTTCTTAAAAAATATGGTAGAATAGAAAGGATGGAGGAATCTAATGGTATTACAAAGACATGAAATAAATGAAAAAGATACATGGGATCTATCAACGATTTACCCAACTGACCAGGCTTGGGAAGAAGCCTTAAAAGAGTTAACAGAAAAATTGGAGACAGTAGCCCAGTATGAAGGCCATCTCTTGGATAGTGCGGATAGCCTACTCGAAATTACTGAATTTTCTCTTGACATGGAACGCCAGATGGAGAAGCTTTACGTTTATGCTCATATGAAAAATGACCAGGACACACGTGAAGCCAAGTATCAAGAGTACTACGCCAAGGCAATGACTCTTTATAGCCAACTAGACCAAGCCTTTTCATTCTATGAGCCTGAATTTATGGAAATTAGTGAAAAGCAGTATGCTGACTTTTTAGAGGCTCAACCAAAATTGCAGGTTTATCAACACTATTTTGATAAACTTTTACAAGGAAAAGACCACGTTTTATCACAACGTGAAGAAGAATTATTGGCTGGAGCTGGAGAAATCTTTGGTTCGGCAAGTGAAACCTTCGCTATCTTGGACAATGCGGATATTGTGTTCCCTTATGTCCTCGATGATGATGGTAAGGAAGTTCAGCTATCTCATGGGACTTACACACGTTTGATGGAATCTAAAAATCGTGAGGTTCGTCGTGGTGCCTATCAAGCTCTTTATGCGACTTACGAACAATTCCAACATACCTATGCCAAAACCTTGCAAACCAATGTTAAGGTCCAAAACTACCGTGCCAAAGTTCGTAACTACAAGAGTGCTCGTCATGCAGCCCTAGCAGCGAATTTTGTTCCAGAAAGTGTTTATGACAATTTGGTAGCAGCAGTTCGCAAGCATTTGCCACTCTTGCATCGTTATCTTGAGCTTCGTTCAAAAATCTTGGGGATTTCAGACCTCAAGATGTACGATGTCTACACACCGCTTTCGTCTGTTGAATATAGTTTTACCTACCAAGAAGCCTTGAAAAAAGCAGAAGATGCCTTGTCAGTCTTGGGTGAGGATTACTTGAGCCGTGTTAAACGTGCCTTCAGCGAGCGTTGGATTGATGTTTACGAAAACCAAGGCAAGCGTTCAGGTGCCTACTCTGGGGGTTCTTACGATACCAATGCCTTTATGCTTCTAAACTGGCAGGACAATCTAGACAATCTATTTACCTTAGTCCATGAGACTGGTCACAGTATGCATTCTAGCTATACTCGTGAAACACAGCCTTATGTTTACGGAGATTACTCTATCTTCTTGGCTGAGATTGCTTCAACTACCAATGAAAATATCTTGACGGAGAAATTATTGGAAGAAGTGGAAGATGATGCAACGCGCTTTGCTATTCTTAATAACTTCCTAGACGGTTTCCGTGGAACAGTTTTCCGCCAAACTCAATTTGCTGAGTTTGAACACGCTATTCACCAAGCGGACCAAAATGGAGAAGTCTTGACAAGCGATTTCCTAAATAAACTCTACGCAGACTTGAACCAAGAGTATTATGGATTGAGCAAGGAAGACAATCCTGAAATCCAATACGAGTGGGCTCGCATTCCACACTTCTACTATAACTACTATGTATATCAATATTCAACAGGTTTTGCAGCTGCCTCAGCCTTGGCTGAAAAAATTGTTCATGGTAGTCAAGAAGACCGTGACCGCTATATCGACTACCTCAAGGCTGGTAAATCTGACTATCCACTTAATGTCATGAGAAAAGCTGGTGTTGATATGGAGAAGGAAGACTACCTCAACGATGCCTTTGCAGTCTTTGAACGTCGTTTAAATGAGTTTGAAGCCCTTGTTGAAAAATTGGGAATTGCATAAGATGGTTGAATCGTATAGTAAAAATGCCAACCATAACATGCGTCGTCCTGTCGTCAAAGAAGAAATTGTAGACTTGATGCGCCAGCGTCAAAAGCAAGTCACAGGTTCCTTGAAAGAATTGGAAGATTTTGCTCGCAAGGAAAATATTCCAATTATTCCCCATGAAACGGTTGCTTATTTCCGTTTTCTCATGGAAACCATGCAGCCTAAAAATATTCTGGAAATTGGGACGGCTATCGGTTTTTCAGCTCTCTTGATGGCGAAACATGCACCAAATGCCAAGATTACAACCATTGACCGCAATCCAGAAATGATTGGTTTTGCCAAGGAAAATTTGGCCAAGTTTGACAGTCGCAAGCAAATTACACTCCTAGAAGGAGATGCGGTAGATGTCTTATCTACCTTAACAGAGTCTTATGATTTTGTCTTTATGGATTCTGCCAAGTCTAAATACATCGTCTTTCTACCAGAAATCCTCAAACATTTGGAAGTTGGAGGTGTGGTTGTCTTGGATGATATTTTCCAAGGTGGTGATGTTGCCAAGGACATTATGGAAGTTCGTCGAGGTCAGCGAACTATCTATCGAGGTCTTCAAAGACTATTTGACGCAACCTTAGACAATCCAGGACTCACCGCAACATTAGTCCCTCTGGGGGATGGAATTCTTATGCTTCGTAAAAATGTAGCAGATGTTCAATTGCCTGACAGCAAATGATTTTCAGAAAAATTTAAGAAAATATAGTAAAATAGATAGGGTAACACTTATCTTAAAGGAGTAGACATGAAGAAAAAATTATTGGCAGGTGCCATTACACTATTATCAGTAGCAACTTTAGCAGCTTGTTCGAAAGGTTCAGAAGGGGCAGACCTTATCAGCATGAAAGGGGATGTCATTACAGAACATCAATTTTATGAGCAAGTGAAAAGCAACCCTTCAGCCCAACAAGTTTTGTTGAACTTGACCATCCAAAAAGTGTTTGAGAAACAATACGGTTCAGAAGTAGATGACAAAGAAGTCAATGACACGATTGCCGAAGAAGAAAAACAATATGGTGACAACTACCAACGTGTCTTGTCACAAGCAGGTATGACACTTGAAACACGTAAAGCTCAAATTCGTACAAGTAAATTAGTTGAGTTGGCAGTTAAAAAAGCAGCAGAAGCTGAATTGACAGATGATGCTTATAAGAAGGCCTTTGATGAATATACTCCAGATGTAACGGCTCAAATCATTCGTCTTGATAATGAAGATAAAGCCAAAGAAGTCCTCGAAAAAGCTAAGGCAAGTGGTGCAGACTTTGCTCAATTAGCCAAAGATAACTCAACTGATGAGAAAACCAAAGCGAACGGTGGTGAAATCACCTTTGATTCTGCTTCAACAGAAGTGCCAGAACAAGTTAAGAAAGCGGCATTTGCTCTAGATGTAAACGGCGTTTCTGATGTGATTACAGCCGCTGGTACACAAGCCTATAGCAGCCAATATTACATTGTAAAACTCACTAAGAAAACAGAAAAATCATCTAATCTTGATGACTATAAAGAAAAATTAAAAACTGTTATCTTGACTCAAAAACAAAATGATTCAACATTCGTTCAAAGTATTATCGGAAAAGAATTACAAGCAGCCAATATCAAGGTTAAAGATCAAGCCTTCCAAAATATCTTCACCCAATATATCGGTGGCGGAGATTCAAGCTCAAGTAATTCATCAAAAGAATAAAACAGAAAAGGGCCAAGTGCTCTTTTTCTTATGACAAAAATGGTCTATCTGATGGATAAGAGTTTTTTTCTTTCGGAAAAAATGGTATAATAGCAATCAAAACTAGAAAACAAACGGAATTTGGGAAGCAATTGTGTTGTTCTCATTAGATTGGTGATACTATGAAGATTAGTAAAAGGCACCTATTAAATTATTCTATTCTAGTTCCTTACTTACTTTTATCTATTCTGGGCTTGATTGTGGTTTATTCGACAACCAGTGCTATTTTAATTCAAGAAGGCCAAAGTGCATTGCAATTGGTCCGAAGTCAGGGACTGTTTTGGATATTTAGTTTGATACTGATTGCCTTGATATATAAGTTGAGACTGAATTTTTTAAGAAATGAACGTCTTTTATTTATTGTTATGTTTGTTGAGCTGATTCTATTGGCTTTGGCTCGTTTGATTGGTATTCCTGTCAATGGAGCCTATGGCTGGATTTCTGTAGGACCTTTGACCATTCAGCCAGCCGAATACTTGAAAATTATTATTATTTGGTATCTAGCAAATAAATTTTCCAAACAACAAGAGGATATAGCTATTTATGATTTTCAAGTTTTGACACAGAATCAGTGGCTTCCTCGTGCGTTTAATGACTGGCGTTTTGTTCTCTTGGTACTGATTGGGAGTCTTGCTATTTTCCCAGATTTGGGGAATGCTTCTATTTTAGCTTTGGTTGCCTTGATTATGTATACGATTAGTGGTATCGCTTATAGATGGTTTATTGCCTTTTTGGGAATTTTGGTGGGGATTTCAGCCCTATCCCTATCAGCTATCTCTATGATTGGGGTTGATAAATTTTCAAAAATTCCAGTATTTGGTTATGTGGCCAAGCGTTTCAGTGCCTACTTTAATCCCTTTGCCGATTTGGCAGGAGCAGGCCACCAACTCGCAAATTCCTACTTTGCTATGGTAAATGGTGGTTGGTTTGGTCTAGGTTTAGGAAATTCAATTGAAAAACGTGGCTATTTACCAGAGGCCCATACAGATTTTGTATTTTCAATTGTCATTGAAGAATTTGGATTTGTAGGAGCTGGCTTGATTTTAGCACTTGTCTTTTTCCTTATTTTACGAATCATCCTAGTCGGAATTCGTGCTAAGAATCCCTTTAATTCCATGATGGCGATTGGGGTTGGTGGGATGATGTTGGTCCAGGTCTTTGTCAATATCGGTGGAATTTCTGGAATTATTCCTTCGACAGGAGTAACCTTTCCTTTCTTATCGCAAGGAGGGAATAGTCTTCTGGTCTTGTCTGTAGCCATCGCCTTTGTCTTAAATATTGATGCAAGTGAAAAGCGTGCTCAATTGTATGAGGAGTTAGAAGCTCGCTCATCAAACTATATGTAGAGCTGATAGTGGAAAGGATTACCTATGTCTCTTCAAAAATTAGAAAACTATAGTAATAAAGCTGTCGTGCAAGAAGAAGTATTGATTTTAACAGAATTGTTAGAAGATATTACTAAAAATATGCTTGCCCCAGAGACTTTTGAAAAAATCATGAAGTTGAAAGAATTGTCAACTCAAGAAGATTATCAAGGATTGAACCAATTGGTTACTAGCCTGACAAATGATGAAATGGCTTATATTTCACGCTATTTCTCTATCTTGCCCCTTTTGATTAATATTTCAGAAGACGTGGATTTGGCTTATGAAATCAACCACCAAAATAATATTGATCAAGATTATCTTGGAAAATTATCAGCAACGATCAAAATGGTTGCTGAAAAAGAAAATGCGGTTGAAATTCTTGAACACTTGAATGTTGTCCCTGTTTTGACAGCCCATCCAACACAAGTGCAACGTAAGAGTATGTTGGATTTGACAAACCATATCCATACCCTCTTGCGTAAGTATCGTGATGTGAAATTAGGCTTGATTAATAAGGAAAAATGGCATAATGATCTCCGTCGTTACATTGAGATTATCATGCAGACAGATATGATTCGTGAAAAGAAATTGAAAGTAACCAATGAAATCACGAATGTTATGGAATACTACAATAGTTCATTCCTGAAAGCTGTTCCTCATTTGACTGCTGAGTACAAGCGTCTGGCTAAAAAACACGGCTTGGAGTTGAAACATCCTAAACCAATTACAATGGGAATGTGGATTGGTGGAGACCGTGATGGGAATCCTTTTGTTACAGCAGATACCTTGAAACAATCTGCCATGACTCAGTGTGAAGTCATCATGAACTACTATGATGAAAAGATTTACCAACTTTATCGTGAATTCTCTCTCTCAACCAGTATTGTCAATGTGAGCAAGCAAGTCAGAGAAATGGCTCGTCAATCCAAGGATAATTCTATTTACCGTGAAAAAGAGCTTTATCGTCGTGCCTTGTTTGATATTCAATCAAAAATCCAAGCAACAAAAACCTATCTGATTGAGGATAAGGAAGTTGGGGCTCGCTATGAAACGGCCAATGATTTTTATAAGGATTTAATTACTATTCGTGATTCCCTCTTGGAAAATAAGGGTGAAGCACTGATTTCTGGTGATTTTGTTGAGTTGATTCAGGCAGTTGAAATTTTTGGTTTCTATTTGGCATCTATTGACATGCGTCAAGATTCTAGTGTTCACGAAGCCTGTGTAGCTGAACTCTTGAAATCAGCAGGTATTCATTCGCATTATAGTGAACTAAGTGAAGAAGAAAAATGCCAGCTGCTTTTGAAAGAATTAGAAGAAGATCCACGTATTCTTTCTGCCACTCACGTTGAAAAATCAGAGTTACTTGAAAAAGAATTGGCCATCTTTAAAGCTGCTCGTAAGTTGAAAGATAAGTTGGGAGATGATGTCATTCGTCAGACCATCATTTCACATGCAACCAGCGTATCAGACATGTTGGAATTGGCTATCTTACTGAAAGAAGTAGGGTTAGTTGATAAAGAAAGAGCCCGTGTCCAAATCGTTCCTCTTTTTGAAACAATCGAGGACTTGGACCACTCAGAAGAAACTATGAGAGAGTACCTTTCTCTTACCCTTGCTAAGAAATGGATTGCTTCTCGTAATAACTACCAAGAAATCATGCTTGGCTACTCTGATAGTAATAAAGATGGTGGCTATCTATCATCATGTTGGACCCTCTACAAAGCTCAACAACAACTGACTGCTATTGGAGATGAATTTGGTGTTAAGGTTACCTTCTTCCATGGTCGTGGTGGTACTGTTGGTCGTGGTGGTGGACCAACTTATGAAGCCATCACCTCCCAACCGCTCAAGTCAATCAAGGATCGTATCCGTTTGACGGAGCAGGGTGAAGTAATTGGCAATAAATACGGTAATAAAGACGCTGCCTACTATAACCTTGAAATGCTAGTATCTGCAGCCATTAACCGTATGATTACGCAGAAGAAGAGCGATACCAATACATCCAATCGTTATGAAGCTATTATGGATCAGGTAGTGGACCGCAGTTATGATATCTACCGTGATTTAGTCTTTGGTAATGACCATTTCTATGATTATTTCTTTGAGTCAAGTCCAATCAAGGCTATTTCAAGCTTTAATATTGGTTCTCGTCCAGCTGCTCGTAAGACGATTACTGAAATTGGTGGATTGCGTGCTATCCCTTGGGTATTCTCATGGTCGCAAAGCCGTGTCATGTTCCCTGGCTGGTATGGTGTCGGATCAAGTTTCAAAGAATTTATCGATAAAAATCCAGAAAATATTGCTATTCTACGAGATATGTACCAAAATTGGCCTTTCTTCCAGTCACTTCTTTCAAATGTTGATATGGTCTTGTCAAAATCAAATATGAATATTGCTTTTGAATATGCCAAACTTTGTGAAGATGATCAAGTAAAAGCAATCTATGAGACTATTCTAAATGAATGGCAAGTTACCAAGGAAGTCATCTTGGCTATCGAAGGCTACGATGAACTCTTGGCGGAAAATCCATATCTAAAAGCAAGTTTGGATTACCGTATGCCTTACTTTAATATCCTCAACTATATCCAGTTGGAGTTGATTAAACGTCAACGTCGTGGAGAATTATCAAGCGATCAAGAAAAATTAATCCATACAACCATCAACGGAATTGCAACAGGATTGCGTAATTCAGGCTGATACCCATCAAACTTCCTCTTTTCCATAGGGGAAGTTTTTGATATTTCAAAAAAATGCTAAAAGAGTCTTGACAAGTAGTTAAAAAATGATATAATTTAACCATTCAGAAAAGTAATCATACAAACTTTTTAGAGAGTCTGTGGTAGCTGAAAACAGATAAGTGGTGATGATGAAAATTGGGCTGAATGTTATTTAGAATTTGAAATCATAAAAATTCGGTGAGCACACCTTACAGTGCATCTCGTTATTGCGAGACAGAGCGATAGGGAAATTCCCTATAATTGAGGTGGTACCGCGCATCGACGTCCTCACACAAGTTTTTTGTGTGAGGACTTTTTTGATGGAGGTTAGTATGGAAAGAAAACGATGGCGTCGCTTGTTTAGATAAGTGAAGTAGTTTAAAGGAATTAAAAAGGAGAAATAGAATGAAAAATAAACGTTTAATTGGAATTATCGCTGCATTAGCAGTCTTAGTAGCAGGAAGCTTGATTTACTCTTCAATGAATAAACCAGAAGCTAAGAATGAAAAGAAAGTTTCCAAAGTTGGTGTCCTTCAGTTTGTGAGTCATCCATCTCTTGACTTGATTTATAAAGGGATTCAAGATGGACTTGCTGAAGAAGGCTATAAAGATGATCAAGTTAAAATCGACTTTATGAACTCAGAAGGCGACCAAAGTAAGGTTGCGACAATGAGTAAACAGTTGGTTGCAAATGGCAATGACTTGGTTGTTGGTATCGCAACACCAGCTGCTCAAGGTTTGGCTAGTGCAACAAAAGATCTACCTGTTATCATGGCTGCTATTACAGACCCAATCGGTGCGAACTTGGTTAAAGATTTGAAAAAACCAGGTGGCAACATTACAGGGGTATCTGACCACAACCCAGCCCAACAACAAGTTGAACTCATCAAGGCTTTGACACCAAATGTGAAAACAATCGGAGCCCTTTACTCAAGTAGCGAAGACAATTCAAAAACACAGGTAGAAGAATTTAAAGCTTATGCTGAAAAAGCAGGTTTGACAGTGGAAACATTTGCAGTTCCTTCAACAAATGAAATTGCTTCAACAGTTAACGTTATGACTAGCAAGGTTGATGCTATCTGGGTTCCAATTGATAACACAATTGCTTCAGCCTTCTCAACTGTTGTATCAAGCAACCAATCAGCTAAAAAACCAATCTACCCAAGCGCAACTGCCATGGTAGAAGCAGGTGGTTTGGCATCCGTTGTAGTTGACCAACATGATCTTGGTGTGGCAACTGGTAAAATGATTGCTCAAGTTTTGAAAGGTGCAAAACCAGCTGATACTCCAGTTAATGTCTTTTCAACTGGTAAGTCAGTAATTAACAAAAAATTGGCACAAGAACTAGGTATTACTATTCCTGAATCTGTTCTAAAAGAAGCAGGACAAGTGATTGAATAATCTGTAATGGAGGAGTTGGGGACATCTCCTCCAATTTTTTACAATAGAAATCGTATAGAAAAGGTTAAGAAACAGATGATATTATCTATTATTTCTCAAGGATTTGTCTGGGCTATTTTAGGTCTGGGAATATTTATGACATTTAGGATTTTAAACTTTCCAGATATGACGACAGAAGGTTCCTTCCCTCTTGGGGGAGCTGTTGCTGTCACTCTGATAACCAAAGGTGTAAATCCCTTTTTAGCGACACTTGTTGCTGTAGGAGCAGGTTGTTTGGCTGGAATGGCAGCAGGCCTTCTTTATACAAAAGGGAAGATCCCAACCTTGCTCTCAGGGATTTTGGTGATGACTTCTTGTCACTCTATCATGCTTTTGATTATGGGACGTGCGAATTTAGGCTTGCTTGGAACCAAGCAAATCCAGGATGTTTTGCCTTTTGATTCAGATTTGAACCAACTCTTGACAGGTCTTATCTTTGTCAGTATTGTTATTGTTCTCATGCTCTTTTTCTTGGACACTAAACTCGGACAAGCTTACATTGCTACAGGTGACAATCCTGACATGGCTAGAAGTTTCGGGATTCATACTGGACGCATGGAGCTCATGGGCTTGGTTTTATCAAATGGTGTGATTGCCCTTGCAGGTGCTCTTATTGCCCAGCAAGAAGGGTATGCTGATGTATCTCGAGGAATTGGTGTCATCGTTGTGGGGCTTGCAAGTTTGATTATTGGGGAAGTTATCTTCAAGAGTTTGAGCTTGGCAGAACGTCTGGTTACCATCGTTGTAGGTTCTATCGCTTATCAATTCTTAGTGTGGGCAGTTATTGCGCTTGGATTTAACACAAGTTACCTTCGTCTATACAGTGCAGTGATTTTAGCAGTCTGCCTCATGATTCCAACATTTAAGCAAACCATCTTGAAAGGAGCCAAGTTAAGCAAATGACAGCAATTGTAGAATTAAAAAATGCAACCAAAGTCGTTAAAAATGGCTTTGATGAAGAAAAGATTATTTTAAATGATGTTTCATTAGAAATTTTTGAACAGGACTTTATCACGATTTTAGGTGGAAATGGTGCTGGGAAATCAACTCTCTTTAACACTATTGCAGGAACCTTGTCATTAACCAGTGGAACCATCCGTATTTTGGGTGAAGATGTTACCAAGTTTTCACCAGAAAAGCGGGCTAAGTATCTGTCTCGAGTCTTCCAAGATCCCAAGATGGGGACAGCTCCTCGTATGACAGTGGCTGAAAATCTCTTGATTGCCAAGTTTCGTGGGGAAAAACGTGGATTGTTACCAAGACGTCTGGCTAGCTATAAGGATGAATTTCAGTCAACCATTGAAAAAGTGGGAAACGGTCTTGAGAAACACTTGAATACACCGATTGAGTTCTTATCAGGTGGACAAAGACAGGCTTTGAGTCTCTTGATGGCAACCTTGAAGCGTCCTGAATTACTCTTGTTAGACGAGCATACTGCAGCCCTTGATCCAAAGACCAGTGTGGCCTTGATGGAATTGACGGATGAATTTGTCAAGAAAGACCAGTTGACAGCGCTTATGATTACCCACCATATGGAAGATGCTCTTAAGTATGGCAATCGCTTAATTGTCATGAAAGAAGGACGAATTATCCAAGATTTGAAGCAAGAAGAAAAAGCAAAAATGAAAATCTCTGATTATTATCAACTCTTTGAATAAAGTAGGGAAAATGAGTGAAATGGTTTACTTTTTTTCTGAAATAAAGTATACTATATAAAGTAAACTATGATAACATGGAGGTATTGTGTATGGTTGACAAACAAGTCATTGAAGAAATCAAAAACAATGCCAACATTGTGGAAGTCATAGGAGATGTGATTTCTTTACAAAAGGCAGGACGGAACTATCTAGGGCTCTGTCCTTTTCATGGTGAAAAAACACCTTCTTTCAACGTTGTAGAGGACAAGCAGTTTTATCACTGTTTTGGTTGTGGCCGCTCGGGTGATGTCTTTAAGTTCATCGAGGAGTACCAAGGGGTTCCCTTTATGGAGGCTGTCCAAATCTTAGGTCAGCGTGTCGGGATAGAGGTTGAAAAACCGCTTTATAGTGAACAGAAGCCAGTTTCTCCTCACCAAGCTCTTTATGATATGCACGAAGATGCTGCCAAATTTTATCATGCTATTCTCATGACAACGACCATGGGGGAAGAGGCCAGAAACTACCTTTATCAGCGTGGTTTGACAGATGAAGTGCTCAAGCATTTTCGGATTGGTTTAGCACCTCCAGAACGAAATTATCTCTATCAACGTTTGTCTGGTCAGTATCGTGATGAGGATTTCCTAGATTCGGGACTGTTTTATCTCTCGGATGCTAATCAATTTGTAGATACCTTTCACAATCGCATTATGTTTCCCCTGACAAATGACCAAGGAAAGGTTATTGCCTTCTCAGGTCGTATCTGGCAGAAAACGGATTCACAAACTTCTAAGTATAAAAATAGCCGATCGACTGCAATTTTTAACAAAAGTTACGAATTATATCATATGGATAGGGCAAAAAAATCTTCTGGAAAAGCCAGTGAGATTTATCTGATGGAAGGATTCATGGATGTCATTGCAGCCTATCGGGCTGGAATCGAAAATGCTGTTGCGTCTATGGGAACAGCCTTGAGTCGAGAGCATGTTGATCATCTAAAAAGATTGACTAAGAAGTTGGTCCTTGTATACGATGGAGATAAGGCTGGGCAAGCTGCGACATTGAAAGCGCTGGACGAAATTGGTGATATGCCTGTGCAAATCGTCAGTATGCCTGATAACCTGGATCCAGATGAGTATCTACAAAAAAATGGTCCAGAAGACTTGGCCTATCTATTAACGAAAACTCGTATTAGTCCGATTGAGTTTTACATTCACCAGTACAAACCTGAAAATAGTGAAAATCTGCAGGCTCAGATTGAGTTTATTGAAAAAATAGCTCCCTTGATTGTTCAAGAAAAATCTATCACTGCTCAAAACAGCTATATTCATATTTTAGCTGACAGTCTGGCGTCCTTTGATTATGCCCAGATTGAGCAGATTGTTAATGAGAGTCGTCAGGCGCAAAGGCAGAATCGTATGGAAGGGATTTCCAGACCGACGACAATCACTATGCCTGTCACCAAGCAGTTATCAGCTATTATGAGGGCAGAAGCTCATCTACTTTATCGAATGATGGAATCCCCTCTTGTTTTGAACGATTACCGCTTGCGAGAAGACTTTTCATTTGACACACCTGAATTTCAGGTCTTATATGACTTGCTTGGTCAGTATGGCAATCTTCCTCCGGAAGTTTTAGCAGAACAGACAGAGGAAGTTGAAAGAGCTTGGTACCAAGTTTTAGCTCAGGATTTACCTGCTGAGATGTCACCGCAGGAACTAAGTGAAGTAGAAATGACTCGAAA
Organism: Streptococcus sp. 27098_8_76; assembly: GCF_041432315.1. Classification (GTDB taxonomy): domain Bacteria; phylum Bacillota; class Bacilli; order Lactobacillales; family Streptococcaceae; genus Streptococcus. Next base: position 108,960 of record NZ_JAPVZI010000001.1, read on the forward strand.
CAAGGCTCTCTTGAATCAGGACAATATGAGAATCAAAAAGAAGGTGCAGGAAGCTAGCCATGTAGGAGATACCGACGCAGCCCTAGAAGAATTGGAACGTTTAATTTCCCAAAAGAGAAGAATGGAGTAATAATGGCAACAAAACAAAAAGAAGTAACAACATTTGATGTACAAGTAGCAGAATTTATCCGTAATCATAAGCAAAAAGGGACAGCAACAGATGATGAAATCAATGCTAGTCTTGTCGTTCCTTTTACCTTGGACGCTGATGGGATTGAAGATCTCTTGCAACGGATTCAGGACGCAGGAATTTCTATCACAGATAATGAAGGAAATCCAAGTGCGCGTGTTCTTAGTGCTGAAGAAGAACCAGAACTCAGCGATGAGGACTTGATTGGTTCAACTTCTGCTAAGGTTAATGACCCTGTCCGTATGTACTTGAAAGAAATCGGGGTCGTTCCTCTCTTGACCAATGAAGAGGAAAAAGAATTGGCACTAGCAGTTGAAGCTGGTGATATCGAAGCCAAACAACGTCTTGCGGAAGCCAACCTTCGTTTGGTTGTTTCTATTGCCAAACGCTATGTTGGCCGTGGTATGCAGTTCCTTGACTTGATTCAAGAAGGGAATATGGGCTTGATGAAGGCGGTTGACAAGTTTGACTATTCTAAAGGGTTCAAGTTCTCAACTTATGCAACTTGGTGGATTCGTCAGGCTATCACTCGTGCTATTGCGGACCAAGCTCGTACCATCCGTATCCCAGTTCACATGGTTGAAACCATCAATAAATTGGTTCGTGAACAGCGTAACCTCCTTCAAGAATTGGGTCAAGACCCAACACCAGAACAAATCGCTGAACGTATGGATATGACACCTGATAAGGTTCGTGAAATCTTGAAGATTGCCCAAGAACCAGTATCTCTTGAAACTCCTATTGGTGAAGAGGATGATAGCCACCTTGGGGACTTTATCGAAGATGAAGTGATTGAAAATCCAGTGGACTATACAACTCGTATCGTCTTGCGTGAGCAGTTGGATGAGGTCTTGGATACTCTTACAGACCGTGAAGAAAATGTTTTGCGTCTGCGTTTTGGGCTTGATGATGGTAAAATGCGTACCCTTGAAGATGTGGGTAAAGTATTTAACGTAACCCGTGAGCGTATCCGTCAGATTGAAGCAAAGGCTTTGAGAAAACTACGCCAACCAAGTCGTAGTAAACCGCTTCGTGATTTTATTGAAGACTAAGAGTGAGGATGAATATGGCTTATACAGAAGAGCAAATTGATAACATCAAAACACGCATTTTAACAGCCTTGGAAGAAGTCATCGACCCTGAGTTGGGAATCGATATTGTCAACCTTGGTTTGATTTATGAGATTCGTTTTGACGGCGACACTGGGCAAACAGAGATTGATATGACTTTGACAACTATGGGTTGTCCCCTAGCCGACCTTTTGACGGATCAGATTTATGATGCCATGACCGAGGTTCCAGAAGTAACGGATACTGAGGTCAAATTGGTTTGGTATCCAGCCTGGACTGTTGAAAAAATGAGTCGCTATGCACGCATTGCCCTAGGAATTAAATAAACATATAAAAGCATGTGAGAGACCGTTGGAAAAGTGAGGAAATTTCCCCCTCTTTTCCTCCAGTCTCTCCTTTCTTTTGCTGATTTTATTCCAAGAAAATGATATAATGGTAGTTATGGAAAAAAAGAAATTACGCATCAATATGTTGAGTTCAAGTGAGAAAGTAGCAGGACAAGGAGTTTCAGGTGCTTACCGTGAATTAGTTCGTCTTCTTCACCGTGATGCCAAGGACCAATTGATTGTTACAGAAAATCTTCCAATAGAGGCAGATGTGACTCACTTTCATACAATTGATTTCCCCTATTATTTATCAACATTCCAAAAGAAACGCTCAGGAAGGAAAATTGGCTATGTGCATTTCTTACCTGATACACTTGAGGGGAGTTTGAAAATTCCATTTTTCTTAAAGGGAATTGTGAAACGCTATGTATTTTCTTTTTACAACCGGATGGAGCACTTGGTGGTGGTCAATCCTATGTTTATCGAGGATTTGGTCGCAGCTGGTATTCCACGTGAAAAAGTGACTTATATTCCTAACTTTGTAAACAAGGAAAAATGGCATCCTCTTCCACAGGAAGAGGTAGCGAGACTGCGTACAGAGCTAGGTCTTAGTGACAATCAGTTTATCGTAGTAGGTGCTGGTCAAGTTCAGAAGCGCAAAGGGATTGACGATTTTATCCGTCTGGCTGAGGAATTGCCGCAAATTACCTTTATCTGGGCAGGTGGTTTCTCTTTTGGTGGCATGACAGATGGTTATGAGCGCTACAAGAAAATTATGGAGAATCCCCCTAAAAATTTGATTTTTCCAGGTATTGTATCGCCAGAGCGGATGCGCGAATTGTATGCCCTAGCGGACCTTTTCTTGTTGCCTAGTTATAATGAGCTCTTTCCGATGACTATCCTAGAAGCTGCTAGTTGTGAAGCTCCTATTATGTTGCGTGATTTGGATCTTTATAAGGTGATTTTGGAGGGAAATTATCGGGCGACAGCAGATAGAGAAGAGATGAAAGAAGCTATTTTGGAATATCAAGCAAATCCTACCGCCTTAAAAGATCTCAAAGAAAAAGCCAAGAATATTTCCAGAGAGTATTCAGAAGAGCATCTGTTGCAAATCTGGTTAGACTTTTATGAGAAACAAGCCGCTTTAGGGAGAAAGTAAAAAGTGAGGTAATCTATGCGAATTGGTTTATTTACAGATACCTATTTTCCTCAGGTTTCTGGTGTTGCAACCAGTATTCGAACCTTGAAAACAGAGCTTGAAAAGCAGGGACATGCTGTTTTTATCTTTACGACAACAGATAAGGATGTCAATCGTTATGAAGATTGGCAAATTATCCGCATTCCAAGTGTTCCTTTCTTTGCTTTTAAGGATCGCCGCTTTGCCTATCGAGGATTCAGCAAAGCGCTTGAAATTGCCAAACAATATCAGCTAGATATTATCCATACTCAGACAGAATTTTCTCTTGGCTTGTTGGGGATTTGGATTGCACGTGAATTGAAGATTCCAGTCATCCATACCTATCACACCCAGTACGAAGACTATGTGCATTATATTGCTAAGGGGCTGTTGATTCGTCCTAGTATGGTCAAGTACTTAGTCAGAGGTTTCCTGCACGATGTGGATGGGGTTATTTGCCCTAGTGAGATTGTCCATGACTTACTATCTGACTATAAGGTCAAGGTTGAAAAGCGGGTTATTCCAACTGGAATTGAATTAGCTAAGTTTGATCGTCCGGAAATCAAGCAGGAAAATTTGAAAGAACTACGTAGCAAATTAGGGATTCAAGATGATGAACAGATGTTGCTGAGTCTTTCCAGAATTTCCTATGAAAAAAATATTCAAGCAGTACTAGCAGCCTTTGCAGAAGTTCTGAAAGAAGAAGACAAGGTTAAACTGGTAGTTGCCGGGGATGGCCCATATCTGAATGACCTCAAAGAGCAAGCTCAGAAACTAGAGATTCAAGACTCTGTTGTCTTTACAGGGATGATTGCTCCTAGTGAGACAGCTCTTTACTATAAGGCGGCGGATTTCTTCATCTCGGCATCGACAAGTGAAACCCAAGGCTTGACCTACTTGGAAAGTTTGGCTAGTGGGACGCCTGTCATTGCACATGGAAATCCTTATCTGGAAAATCTTATCAGTGATAAAATGTTTGGAACCTTGTACTATGGAGAACATGATTTGGCTGGAGCTATTTTAGAGGCCTTGATTGCAACGCCAGATATGAATGAGCATACCTTATCAGAGAAATTGTATGAGATTTCAGCTGAGAACTTTGGGAAACGAGTGCATGAGTTTTATCTGGATGCCATTATTTCAAATAACTTCCAGAAAGATTTAGCAAAAGATGACACGGTCAGCCAGCGTATCTTTAAGACAGTTTTGTATTTACCACAACAGGTGGTTGCTGTACCGGTAAAAGGCTCTAGACGCATGCTGAAGGCTTCAAAAACACAGTTGATCAGCATCAGAGATTATTGGAAAGACCATGAAGAATAGAAAGAGGAATAGTATGAAAAAACAATTAATGAGAAGCGGTCGTGATAAAAAGATTGCTGGTGTTTGTGCTGGGGTAGCCCATTATTTTGATATGGATCCTACTATTGTTCGCGTAATATGGGGTGTTCTTGCTTTTGGTTACGGAGCGGGAATTGTAGCTTATATCATTTTATGGATTATCGCACCTGTAGCAAGTGACTATTGAAAACTAGCTGAATTCATGCTATGATAATAGAAAATAGAATGTAACGAAGGAGAAAAAAATGGCATTTGGGGATAATGGAAATCGTAAAAAAACTATGTTTGAGAAAATAACCTTGTTTATCGTGATTATCATGCTAGTAGCAAGTTTATTGGGAATTTTTGCAACTGCAATTGGTGCCCTCAGTAATCTATAAAATAGATTCAAGAAAATTTAGTGACTGGGATTTCCCAGCCCTTTTTTAAAGTGAGAAGAAATAATGAGTATGTTTTTAGATACAGCTAAGATTAAGGTCAAGGCTGGTAATGGTGGTGATGGCATGGTTGCCTTTCGCCGTGAAAAATATGTCCCTAATGGCGGTCCTTGGGGCGGTGATGGTGGTCGTGGAGGTAATGTCGTCTTCGTTGTAGATGAAGGTCTACGTACCCTCATGGATTTCCGCTATAATCGCCATTTCAAGGCTGATTCTGGTGAGAAAGGAATGACCAAAGGGATGCATGGTCGTGGAGCTGAGGATCTTAGAGTTCGAGTGCCACAAGGTACGACTGTGCGTGATGCTGAGACAGGCAAGGTCTTGACAGATTTGATTGAACACGGTCAAGAATTTATTGTAGCCCACGGTGGTCGTGGTGGTCGTGGAAATATCCGCTTTGCGACACCAAAAAATCCTGCACCGGAAATCTCTGAAAATGGAGAACCAGGTCAGGAGCGTGAATTACAATTAGAACTAAAAATTTTGGCAGATGTCGGTTTGGTTGGTTTCCCATCGGTTGGGAAATCAACTCTGCTCAGTGTTATTACCTCAGCTAAACCTAAAATTGGAGCCTACCACTTTACGACAATTGTGCCAAATTTAGGTATGGTTCGCACCCAATCAGGTGAATCCTTTGCAGTAGCCGACTTGCCAGGTTTGATTGAAGGGGCTAGTCAAGGTGTTGGTTTGGGAACCCAGTTCCTCCGTCACATCGAGCGTACACGTGTCATCCTTCACATCATTGATATGTCAGCTAGCGAAGGACGTGATCCTTATGAGGATTATCTAGCCATCAATAAAGAGCTGGAGTCATACAATCTTCGTCTCATGGAGCGTCCACAGATTATCGTAGCCAACAAAATGGACATGCCTGAGAGTCAAGAAAATCTTAAAGAATTTAAGAAAAAATTGGCTGAAAACTACGATGAATTTGAAGAGTTACCAGCTATCTTCCCAATTTCTGGTTTGACTAAGCAAGGTCTGGCAACGCTATTGGATGCTACAGCTGAATTGCTAGATAAGACACCAGAATTCTTGCTCTATGACGAGTCAGATATGGAAGAAGAAGTTTACTACGGCTTTGACGAGGAAGAGAAAGCCTTTGAAATTAGCCGTGATGACGATGCGACATGGGTACTTTCTGGTGAAAAACTGATGAAACTCTTTAATATGACCAACTTTGATCGTGACGAATCAGTCATGAAATTTGCCCGTCAATTACGTGGTATGGGGGTTGATGAAGCCCTTCGTGCGCGTGGAGCTAAAGATGGTGACTTGGTCCGCATTGGTAAATTTGAGTTTGAATTTGTAGACTAGGAGACTGGTATGGGAGATAAACCGATATCTTTCCGTGATGCGGATGGCAATTTTGTTTCCGCCGCAGACGTTTGGAATGAAAAGAAATTGGAAGAACTATTTAATCGTCTCAATCCAAATCGTGCCCTGAGATTAGCACGAACTAAAAAAGAAAATCCATCTTAAATACGTAAGATAAAACTCTAATTATCAGTTAAATTAACTGTAACAAATAGAAGCTAAAATCGAGAAAGGGCAAAATTTGTCCTTTTTTTACTTATAAATTATAGTGTATTGGAATAGAATATGAACAAATCGACTAGGGAATTCAAATCTTACTCAATGAAAATCAAAGAGCAAACTAGGAAGATAGTCGCAGCCTGCTCAAAACACTGTTTTGAGGTGGCAGATGGAAGCTGACGTGGTTTGAAGAGATTTTCGAAGAGTATCAAATGTCTAACAAGGCTTTATAATTCGTGTTGTCCTATTCTAGCTTCAAGACACTGTATTTTTTCTATTAAAAAGAATTTTTTTACAAAAATGGTTGGTTATTTAGTTTATTTATGCTATAATAGGAGCAATTATTTTTAGGAGGTGTCAGTATGTCTTATTTGTTTGAGATATTACCGAGTTTATTGAGCGGTGCAAGCATGACTTTACAGGTTTTTGTGCTGGTCTTGATTTTTTCTATTCCCTTGGGCGTTTTGATTTCCTTTGCCTTGCAAGTCCATTGGAAGCTCCTCCATCATCTGATTAACATTTATATCTGGATCATGCGAGGCACACCCTTGCTCTTGCAGTTGATCTTTATCTATTATGTGCTCCCAAGTATTGGGATCCGTTTGGACCGTCTTCCTGCGGCTATCATTGCCTTTGTTCTCAATTATGCGGCTTACTTTGCTGAAATTTTCCGTGGAGGGATTGATACTATTCCTAAAGGTCAATATGAGGCTGCTAAGGTCTTGAAGTTTACTCCCTTTGACACAGTTCGCTATATTATTTTGCCTCAGGTGACCAAGATTGTTCTTCCTAGCGTATTTAATGAAGTTATGAGTCTAGTCAAGGATACTTCTTTGGTCTATGCTCTAGGCATTTCAGACCTTATCTTGGCTAGTCGAACAGCTGCCAACCGTGATGCTAGTCTGGTTCCAATGTTCTTGGCAGGTGCTATTTACTTGATTTTGATTGGGATTGTGACCATTCTTGCCAAAAAAGTTGAGAAGAAGTACAGTTATTATAGATAGGAGGCTACCATGTTAGAATTACGAAATATCAATAAGGGATTTGGTGAAAAGCAAATTTTATCCAATTTCAGTCTAAAAATTCCTGAAAAGCAAATCCTGGCTATCGTTGGGCCTTCTGGTGGAGGTAAGACAACTCTCTTACGTATGCTTGCGGGTCTTGAAACCATTGATTCAGGGCAAATCTTTTATAATGGAGAATCTTTAGAACTGGATGAATTGGAGAAGCGAAATTTACTGGGATTTGTCTTCCAAGATTTTCAACTTTTCCCTCATTTATCAGTTCTAGACAATTTGACCTTATCTCCTGTGAAAACCATGGGAATGAAGCAGGATGAGGCTGAGCAGAAGGCGCGAGGTCTTTTGGAACAGTTAGGACTGGCTGGTCATGCAGATTCCTATCCTTTCTCACTATCTGGTGGGCAAAAGCAACGGGTGGCCTTGGCGCGTGCTATGATGATTGACCCAGAAATAATTGGTTACGATGAACCAACTTCTGCTCTGGATCCAGAATTGCGCTTGGAAGTGGAAAAACTGATCTTGCAAAATAGGGAACTTGGTATGACGCAGATTGTCGTTACCCACGATTTACAATTCGCTGAAAATATCGCAGATCAGATTCTCAAGGTTGAGCCCAAGTAGGAGGTGCCAATGACTAATAAGAAAATTACTTTAGTGTTGGTTTCGCTCCTGACTCTCTTTTTAACGGCTTGTACTCAGAAGGCTAGTGATCCAAAGCAAGATAACTGGAATAAGTATCAAGAGCAGGGCAGTATAACCATTGGTTTTGACAATACCTTTGTACCCATGGGATTTGAAGAAAAGAATGGACAGTATACAGGCTTTGATATTGATTTGGCACAAGCTGTCTCTGAAAAATTAGGTTTTAAAGTTCAATTTCAGCCAATTGACTGGGATATGAAGGAGACAGAACTGCAAAATGGAACCATAGACGCCATTTGGAATGGCTATTCTGCCACTGATGAACGCCGAGAGAAAGTTGCCTTTAGCATTCCTTATATGGAAAATCAGCAAGTTCTGGTGACGAAAAAAAGCCAGCAGATCCATTCAGTAGAGGATATGAAGGATAAGACCTTGGGAGCCCAAGCCGGTTCCTCTGGTTATTTAGACTTTGAATCCCAGCCAGATTTACTGAAAAATCGTGTAAAAGACCAGAAGGCTAATCAGTACCAGAGTTTCAATGAAGCCTTGATTGATTTGAAGAATGATCGGATTGATGCTTTGTTGATTGACCGAGTATATGCAAATTACTATCTTCAGTCTGAGGGGATATTAAATGACTACAATGTCTTTTCGGCTGGATTTGAAAGTGAATCCTTTGCAGTCGGAGTTAGACCAGCTGACAAAAGATTACTACAAGCTTTAAACCAAGCCTTTATTGAACTATACCAAGAAGGAAAGTTCCAAGAGATTAGCCATAAATGGTTTGGGGAAGATGTAGCAACCAAAGAAGTGAAAAGTAGAGATTGAGTTTTTACTCAGTCTTTTTTTGCATCAAAAAATCCTCTGGCAACTACCAGAGGATAAGAGCTTATTTCATTGTTGGGAAGAGCAATACATCACGGATAGTAGTTGTATCAGTGAGAAGCATGCAGAGACGGTCGATACCGATTCCCAAACCACCTGTTGGTGGCATACCGTATTCAAGAGCTTCAATGTAGTCATAGTCGATTCCTGTCGCTTCATCGTCACCAAGTTCTTTTGCTTTTGCTTGGGCTTCAAAGCGACTAAGCTGGTCGATTGGATCGTTGAGCTCAGTAAAGGCATTACCGTACTCCTTAGTCATGATGAAGAGCTCGAAACGGTCAGTAAAGCGTTCGTCTTCAGGATTCTTCTTAGCCAGTGGAGATACAGCTACTGGATGGCCATAGACAAAGGTTGGTTGGATCAAGGTTTCTTCAACAAACTCTTCAAAGAAGGCATTGATAATGTGACCAACCTCAGTGTAGTGTTTCTCAACTGGAACTTTCTTCTCAGCAGCGATAGCTTTAGCTTCTTCCAAAGTCATATCTTGCCAGAAATCGACACCAGTAATTTCTTTAATAGCATCCACCATGTGAACACGTTTAAATGGTTCGTTAATCTTGATTTCAGTACCTTGATAGTTGACTGGACCATCGCCTTTGACAGCTTTAGCAGCATGTTGGATAATGCCTTCAGTCAAGTCCATGATGTCTTGGAAGTCAGCATAAGCTTGGTAAACTTCGATAGAAGTGAACTCAGGGTTGTGAGTAGCATCCATTCCTTCATTACGGAAGATACGGCCAATTTCATAGACACGCTCCATACCACCAACGATAAGGCGTTTCAAGTGAAGCTCAGTCGCGATACGAAGCACCATGTCAATGTTTTGGGCATTGTGGTGGGTGATAAATGGACGGGCAGCCGCACCACCAGCTTCGTTATGAAGAACAGGTGTTTCCACTTCAAGGAAACCTTTTTGGTCAAGGTAACGACGAATTTCAGAGATGATTTTTGAACGAGTGACAAAGCGTTCAAAGCTTTCACGGTTAGAAATCAAGTCAAGGTAACGTTTACGGTAAATTGTTTCAACGTCTGTCAAACCGTGGAACTTCTCTGGAAGTGGACGAAGGGCCTTAGACAAGTGTGTAATGTGAGTCGCCTTGATAGATAGTTCACCCATATCTGTACGCATTACTTCACCTTCGACACCAAGGAAGTCACCAAGGTCTGCTTTTTTGAAGATTTCGTAGTTTTCTTCACCGACAGCATCCTTGCGAACGTAGATTTGGATTTGACCTTCGCGGTCTTGAAGGTGGGCAAAACCTACTTTACCTTTACCACGTTTGGTTACCAAGCGTCCTGCGATAGTAGCTGTTTCGTTTTTATCGTGTAATTGTTCTTTATCGAGGTCGGCAAATTTATCTTTTAATTCTTGTGAATTTGCAGTGCGTTCAAAGCGTTTTCCGAAAGGATCAATTCCTTGTTCACGGAGCGCAGCCATTTTTTCACGGCGAACGATCTGCTGGTCATTTAGTTCTTCCATATGTTCTGTTGACATGGGATCCTCCTAGTTTTACTCAAAATTGAATACGATGAGTCATTTTTTGCGATACTCCCATTTTATCATAAATAAGCAAGAAATTCACGGATAATCTTTCAAAATTAAAAAGAACTTGACGCTAAAATCAAGTTCTGTTATTGATAGGAAGTATCATTCCAAGTATTGAGAGTAAATGTTTCAAAATCAACGGTTTCTAGAATGGTCAGGCTGGCATTTGCTAGACCGCCATCTTTACGAAGAAGAGGCTCTTTATAACCTAGAAGAGTACGAAGACTGGCAGTAAGATTGGCGCCGTGACCGACAATTAGAATACGCTCAGCTGGACTATCTTTTAATGATTTGATAAATTGGATAGTTCGTTGTGTTGTGCTATAGAGGGATTCGGCTCCAAACATTTGAGTGTCAAATTGAGCAAGATTAGATCGGAAAGCTTTGATTTGTTGTGGGTAAATAGCTTCCAAGGTTGCGATTTTCAAACCTTCTAATTTCCCCAGCTGCCATTCACGGAGATTAGGAACACTTTCTAAAGGACAGAGCGTCTTGAGTTGACTTTGGATAATCTCGGCAGATTTGACCGCTCGAGGTAAATCACTTGAATAAATCTGATCAAAAGGAATATCCTTGAGATATTGGCCAAGTTGTTTTAGGGTTTCAATGGATTCAGGAAGAAGGGGAGAATCTCCACTAGCACCTTGAAAGCGTCCTTCTTGGTTCCAGACTGTACGACCGTGGCGGACAAAGTAGAGTTTCATTATTTGATGTCCTCCAAGATATCTACAAAGTCAGCCTTTACAAAGCTAGCCAAGTCTTGGGGAGCGACGATAATACTGTGACCAACTTCCCCAGCAGAGACAATCATTTGATCCAAGTCTAGAGCAATTTTATCGATAAAAATGGGATAATTGTGTTTCTGACGAATTCCAACAGGATTATTGGCTCCATGAATGTAACCAGTTGTTTTTTCCAAGTCCTTTTGTGGAATCATGCTCACTTTTTTATTGCCAGAAATTTTGGCTAGTTTCTTTTCCGACAAGTGTTGAGTGATAGGGACAATTCCGATAATCGGTCCTGTCTTGTCTCCTAAAAGAGCCAAGGTTTTGAAAATCTGATTTCGTTCATAACCTTGAGGAAGCTCTCCTTCCAGGGCATTGATTTGAATCCCCTGATGTGGGATACCTGCTTTAGACAGAATTTGTTCTACCAATGTTTTTTTGATTTTAACTTTTTTTGCCATTATTTATACTTATCCTCCAATTGGCTCATCCAAATACCAAGCCAGATTCCAAGTGCAAAGAAGAAGGCGATGATGACATACCCAACAAGAGAAATACCAGTGTATTGGATACTTTCAGCGTTTCCTGCATTTGGAATTAAGATCAAAAGTGTACTTGAAAGGACGATACCGATGATGAAATGATAGACGCGTGAGTGGTAGTTGTTTAGGGCATAATCCATCAATTTTGAAAAAATGATGAGAGTTGCACCTGCCCCAATTCCAATCGGGAAGAAGGTTCCCAAGAGGTCAAAGGTTTTAAAACCTGTCAGCATAGGAGCATAGAGACCCAAAATCAAAAGTAGATTTGATGGACTAAGGCCAGGAACTAATACACCAAGAGCCAGCAGTGCACCAGCTAGGACGAAATTAAGAAAGCTGGCACTTAAGGTTCCAACAACAAAATTTAAGGCATAGAGTCCTAATCCAGAAATGATAAAGGTGGTCCAGAACCAAGCTAAATCAATCTTGTCTCGGTCAGATTCTCGAGTTGATTCCTTGAGGAGGCTAGGAACTGTACCAATGATGGCGCCCGCAAAGCTCCATAAGACAAAGACCTGATAATTTTCAAGCAGGTATTCAATCGGGTAGGAAAATAAGCCGATCCCCAGAAGCATGCCGATGGCAACTGGTATAAAATACAAAACATTTTCTTTAAAGTCCTTAAAGGGATGGGCCAGAAATCCAATCATCCGTTCATAAATTCCTAGGATTGCTGCTAGAACCCCTCCGGAAATCCCTGGTAGAATAAATCCAAGAGCAATGACAATCCCTTTAATAATACGTGCTAACCATGAAAACATATTTTTCCTCCAACTATTTCTATTTCAAAAAATCCTTACTATATTGTAACACAATCAAACACAAAAAGAAAAAGCAAATGATAAACAAATGCTTTTAAGGTTTTAAAAAGAGTTTTCTAAAGGTTTCTTCTTTATTTTTTAGGGAAGAGATAACGTTGATATCCAAATCGTGGTCAAAGCCAGCAATTTTTCCTTTAGAAGTGTACTGGTGAATATCGTAATCTAAATCAGTCTTAGGAGTTGCCTCGTAAAATCCTGAGTCAGAACCATAAGAAGGAATCCAAACAGACGTAAACTTGTCAGTATCAATACTGTGTTCTTCCATGAAGTAAACCCCAACATAGATTCCGATATTCTTAGCACCTAGTGATTCTAGCTTTGCCCGAAAGGCTTCAACCCCTTCGTTCATATTGGACATGGTTTTGTCTTCTACATCTAGCCAATAGTAGCTAGGGCTGTATGGAGATGAAGCGTTATAAAAAACTTCAGCGGCCTTTTCCATTTCTTGGACACTTTTTCCAGCTACAAAGGCATAGACACCAACTGGGACATTTCGTTTTTGAAACTCGGTAATATGAGTTTTAAAGGCCTTATCTACCCCATTAACAAAGGAAGCATCGTTTTCTTTTGAAGATTGAGCGCCACTATGGACTCGAACGATAGCTCCAGAAATGTTTTGAGACAGAGTATCGTAATTAATTTCCTCAGGACGCTGCCAACCAGAAACATCAATCACCGGTTTATCTATATTATGTAGTGCTTGTGTCTCTACTTGGGCGATATTGGATTTTGTTTTTACGGGATGGTCTTCAAAACGAGGGCGATTCAGGATTAAAATGAAAATTATAATCCCAAAAAAACCAAATAAAATAAGCGGATTAATTTTCTTTCTCATATCTCATAATTTTACCTTAAAAATGAAAAAAAATCAAAAAAAATACTCAAAAAATGGGTTAAGAAAAGGACTTTGGAGCATTTTTTCATTCAAGGGAGCGGAATGATTTGAAATATGGTATAATAAAAGGGAATTTCTAGAGAAAAGAGAAGATTATGTCAAATTATGCCATTATTTTAGCAGCGGGTAAAGGGACTCGCATGAAATCTGATTTGCCAAAAGTTTTGCACAAAGTTGCGGGTATTTCTATGTTGGAACATGTTTTCCGTAGTGTGGGAGCTATCCAACCTGAAAAGACAGTAACAGTTGTAGGACACAAGGCGGAATTGGTTGAGCAGGTCTTGGCTGGACAGACAGAATTTGTGACTCAATCTGAACAGTTAGGAACTGGCCATGCAGTTATGATGACAGAGCCAATTTTGGAAGGTTTGTCAGGGCACACCTTGGTCATTGCAGGAGATACTCCTTTAATCACAGGTGAAAGCTTGAAAAACTTGATTGATTTCCACATCAATCATAAGAATGTGGCCACTATCTTGACTGCTGAAACAGATAATCCTTTTGGCTATGGACGTATTGTGCGTAATGACAATGCTGAGGTTCTTCGCATTGTTGAGCAGAAGGATGCTACAGATTTTGAAAAGCAAATCAAGGAAATCAACACTGGAACATATGTTTTTGACAACGAGCGTTTGTTTGAGGCTTTGAAAAATATCAATACCAATAACGCTCAAGGAGAATACTATATTACAGATGTTATTGGTATTTTCCGTGAAGCTGGTGAAAAAGTTGGCGCTTATACTTTGAAAGATTTTGATGAAAGTCTTGGGGTAAATGACCGTGTGGCACTTGCGACAGCTGAGTCAGTGATGCGTCGCCGCATCAATCATCAGCACATGGTCAATGGTGTTAGCTTTGTCAACCCAGAAGCAACTTATATTGATATTGATGTTGAGATTGCTTCTGAAGTTCAAATCGAAGCCAATGTTACCTTGAAAGGGCAAACGCAAATTGGTGCTGAGACTGTTTTGACAAATGGTACATATGTAGTGGACAGCACTATTGGAGCAGGAGCTGTCATTACCAATTCTATGATTGAGGAAAGCAGTGTTGCAGACGGCGTAACTGTCGGTCCTTATGCCCACATTCGTCCAGGTTCAAGTCTGGGTGCCCAAGTCCATATTGGTAACTTTGTTGAGGTTAAAGGTTCTTCTATCGGTGAGAATACTAAGGCTGGTCATTTGACTTATATTGGAAACTGTGAAGTGGGTAGCAAGGTTAATTTTGGTGCTGGAACTATTACAGTCAACTATGATGGCAAAAACAAATACAAGACAGTCATCGGTAACAATGTCTTTGTTGGTTCAAATTCAACCATTATTGCGCCAGTAGAACTTGGTGACAATTCCCTCGTTGGTGCTGGATCAACTATCACTAAAGATGTTCCAGCGGATGCTATTGCTATTGGTCGCGGTCGTCAGGTCAACAAAGACGAATATGCAACACGCCTTCCTCATCATCCTAATAATCAGTAGGAGCCTATCATGGAATTTGAAGAAAAAACGCTTAGCCGAAAAGAAATCTATCAAGGACCAATTTTTAAACTGGTTCAAGATCAGGTTAAATTACCAGAAGGTAAGGGAACTGCACAGCGGGATTTGATTTTCCACAATGGAGCTGTCTGTGTTTTAGCTGTAACGGATGAGCAAAAACTCATCTTGGTCAAGCAGTACCGTAAAGCCATTGAGGCAGTCTCTTACGAAATTCCAGCCGGAAAATTGGAGGTAGGAGAAAACACAGACCCTGTCGCAGCAGCACTTCGTGAATTAGAGGAAGAAACAGCCTACACAGGGAAATTAGAACTTTTGTATGACTTTTATTCAGCCATTGGCTTTTGTAATGAAAAGTTAAAATTATACCTAGCGAGTGACTTGACAAAGGTTGAAAATCCGCGCCCTCAGGATGAAGATGAAACCTTGGAAGTCCTTGAAGTGAGCCTAGAAGAAGCTAAGGAATTGATCCAATCAGGTCATATTTGTGATGCCAAGACAATTATGGCTGTTCAATACTGGGAATTGCACAAAAAATAGAGGAGGTCAGTATGAGTAAACCTTTATTAACGGATGAAATGATTGAAAGAGCTAATAGAGGCGAAAAAATTTCAGGTCCCCCTTTGCTAGATGATGAGGAGACTAAGGTTTTACCAACCTCTTCTTCCCGTTTTGGTTATGCCAATCCTAAGGGACATAGCTTTAGCCAAGAAACCTTGAAGATTCAGGTCGAACCGTCTATTCATAAAAGCCGTCGCATTGAAAATACCAAGAGAAATGTCTTCAATTCTAAACTGAATAAAATCTTATTTGCAGTCATCTTTCTCTTAATTTTGCTTGTCTTAGCAATGAAACTTTTGTAATAGAAAAGGAATTGAAATGAAAATAGGAATTATTGCGGCTATGCCAGAAGAACTGGCGTATCTGGTCCAGCATTTAGACAATGCCCAGGAGCAAGTTGTTTTAGGCAATACCTATCACACAGGAACTATTGCCTCTCATGAAGTCGTTCTTGTAGAAAGTGGAATTGGTAAGGTCATGTCTGCTATGAGTGTAGCGATTTTGGCTGATCATTTCCAAGTGGATGCTCTAATTAACACGGGATCAGCTGGGGCAGTAGCA
This sequence comes from Streptococcus sp. 27098_8_76, assembly GCF_041432315.1. Taxonomy (GTDB): domain Bacteria; phylum Bacillota; class Bacilli; order Lactobacillales; family Streptococcaceae; genus Streptococcus. Next base: position 124,727 of record NZ_JAPVZI010000001.1, read on the forward strand.
GAGGGTATTGCTGTTGGGGATGTTGTGATTGCTGACAAATTAGCCTATCATGATGTGGATGTCACAGCTTTTGGTTATGCTTATGGACAAATGGCGCAACAACCACTTTATTTCGAATCGGATAAAACCTTTGTTGCTAAAATTCAAGAGAGTCTATCTCAATTGGACCAGAACTGGCATCTTGGTTTGATTGCTACAGGAGATAGTTTTGTTGCAGGAAATGACAAGATAGAAGCGATTAAGTCCCATTTTCCAGAAGTTTTAGCAGTTGAGATGGAAGGAGCAGCTATTGCTCAGGCAGCGCATGCTCTTGATCTTCCAGTCTTAGTCATCCGAGCTATGAGTGATAATGCCAACCATGAAGCAAACATCTCTTTTGATGAGTTTATTATCGAAGCTGGACGTCGCTCTGCCCAAGTCTTATTAGCCTTTTTGAAGGCTTTAGATTAAGCGGAAATTTGACAGTTTTTCTAGCTTATGATAAGATTTAAGTAAAGAAAAGCTAGAAAACGTTTCAGAGGATATTATGAGTATTGAAATGACCGTCAGTGAGATTGCAGAGGTCTTAGGATTATCTCGCCAAGCAATCAATAACCGTGTCAAAGAATTACCAGAAGAAGACACAGATAAAAATGACAAAGGGGTAACAGTCGTTACCAGAAGTGGCTTGATTAAGCTAGAAGAAATCTATAAAAAAACGATTTTTGAAGATGAGCCTGTCAGTGAAGATGTCAAGCAACGTGAATTGATGGAGATTCTGGTTGATGAGAAGAATGCAGAAATTCTCCGTCTTTATGAACAATTAAAAGCCAAGGATCGTCAGTTATCAGAAAAAGACGAGCAGATGCGCATCAAAGACCGTCAGATTGCTGAGAAAGACAAACAACTTGATCAGCAGCAACAATTGACTCTTCAAGCAATGAAGGATCAAGAAAATCTTAAGCTAGAGCTGGACCAAGCAAAAGAAGAAGTCCAATCCACTAAGAAAGGCTTTTTTGCTCGTTTATTTGGAGGATAATCAAGGAGCTGTTTAGGTTAAATGCTAACCTGATGGCTTCTTTTATTTCTAATCTAAATAGTATAGTTGCTCAAGTAAAATAAGAAGAGAGACAGTATAGGAGAGGTAGAAAATGGAACAATTAGAAGATTACATTGCTTTTGACTTAGAATTTAATCAGCATGAAGGACAAACACACTTGATTCAAGTATCGGCAGTGCGTTTTAGAGATGGTCGGGAAATCGACGCCTATGATTCCTATGTCCATACTAGTGTGCCTCTAAAGAGTTTTATCAATGGATTGACGGGAATTACAGCTGAGACCTTAAAAGATGCTCCCCCAGTGGAGGAAGTTATAAAGGAATTCCAAGAGTTTGTGGGTTCTTTGCCGATGATAGGCTACAATGCTGTTAAAAGTGATTTACCTATTTTAGTGGAGCATGGTTTAGATTACAGCCAACAGTACAAGGTTGATCTGTATGATGAAGCTTTTGAACGCCGTAGTTCGGATTTACATGGTATTGCCAATCTCAAATTGCAAACTGTTGCCTCATTTCTTGGATTTCAAGGTCAGTCTCATAATAGTCTAGAGGATGCTCGGATGACGGCGCGTGTTTACGAGTCCTTCCTAGAGTCGGATCAAGCTAGAGAATTGTTAGAGACAGAAAGTAGCCTATCAAACAATCCTTTTGGCGGCTTGGACTTGTCTCAATTATTTGACTAGGAGTGCCTATGAGACCTGAAAAACCTAAAAATCTAGGTTTTAGGAAAATCTACTTTAATCTAGATAAAATTCTCTTTCTCTTTTTCTTGATATTCCTGATGATTGAGTTTGTCTGGTTACCACTTAATTCTTGGATTGCTGGACTGTTACTCCGTCAGACAGGTTATCTCTTTCTTTCCTACAACAATATTTTTGCAATTATAAAGGGTTCTCCCTTTGTTAGTCTTGCTTTATTTGTTCTGGTAATTGTTAATTTACTGGTAGCCTATTACCAGATAGGGCTCCTCTTTATCGGAGCTCGACACCTCCTCTATCACGAAAGGAGGACCTTGCTGGAGTACAGTCGAAAGGTCTTTCGCCAAAGTTTCTTATTTATGAGACAAGTGACGATTTCCAAAATGGCCTTTATTTTCTTTTATGTCATGATGCTCTTTCCATTGATTCGAAAGATTTTAAAGATTTATTACCTCAATAAAATTGTCATTCCGGAATTCATAGTAACCTATGTAGAAGATAAGTACTGGTTGGTCGGTTTGGTAATCACTGTTCTAGCCTTGTTGCTGTTCTACATTTCAATACGTTTGATGTTTGCCCTACCCCAGCTTTTATTTGAGAAAAAAACAGTCAAAGAAGCAGTCAAATACAGTCTAGAGAAGACAAGAAAGCACTCCTGGTTTTATATCTGGAACTTACTTTGGATTGTTGTCAAAACCTACCTATTTTTCATTCTTTTATTGATTCCAATCTTGGCAAGTCAGACACTGATGGATGGTTTGACCCATAGGGAATCTCTTGTGCTGGGAATTATCAACTTTGTCTTGATTAAGAATTTCCACTATATGGCCTTGACTTACTTTCTCATTAAGTTTGTTTCCTTTTTGACAGGGGAGGAACTAGAAATCACACCAAGGAGAAAGAAAGACCACTGGATGAGATGGGGAGTGATGGGATGTGCTTGTATATTTTTCGCTCTTGAGGGTTATGTTTATTTAGAAGCTCCAGTTTCACATAAACCTTTAATTATCTCTCATCGCGGTGTTTCAGATAAAAATGGTGTTCAAAATACCGTCCAATCTTTAGAAAAGACGGCTCAGTTATCTCCAGATTTCGTTGAGACAGATGTTCAGGAAACAAAAGATGGCCAGTTTGTCATGATGCATGATGCTAATATCAAGAATCTGACAGGAGTTAATGCCAATCCTCAGGATCTAACTTTGGATGAATTAACCAAACTTGATATTTCTGAAAATGGCTATCATACCAAGGTATCTAGTTTTGATGCTTATCTAAACAAAGCTAATGAATTGCATCAGAAACTTCTTATTGAGATTAAAACCAGTCGAAAAGATAGTCCAGATATGATGAAACGCTTTATGGAAAAATATGGAACAGTTCTTAAGCAGAATGGTCACCAAATGCAATCCTTGGACTATCATGTGATTGACCAGGTTTTAGCCTACGATTCTCAAATTCCAGTTTATTTCATTCTACCTTACAATAGTATCTTTCCAAGAACCAAGGCGACAGGTTACACCATGGAGTATTCAACTTTAGATGAAAATTTTGTCAACAAGCTTTGGAATACCGATCAGAAATTGTACGTGTGGACAATTAATAGTTCAGAGTCCTTTGATAAATCTGTTCATTTGGGAGCTGATGGCATGATAACAGATGACTTGGAAATGATTCAAGAGCAAGTTACCATTGCCCAAGAAGACCCAGAGTATACTGAATTGCTTTTCAAACAGGCTATGGAATTCTTTAATTTTTAGTAAGCAAAAAGAGGTTGAGCAAAAAATCACCTCTAAAATATCAAAAAAACGAGCGATGTATCAGTTGAATATGCTCGTTTTATTATGCCATGGTTTATAATTGATACCCAATGAAAATCAAAGAGCAAACTAGGAAGCTAGCCGCAGGTTGCTCAAAGTACAACTTTGAGGTTGCAGATAAAACTGACGAAGTCAGTAACATACGTACGGTAAGGTGATGCTGACGTGGTTTGAAGAGATTTTCGAAGAGTATAAAATAAGAATAAAACAGGAAGTAATGCCTATGAAGTGGTTGAACTAGGTTATTTATGTCAGATGTAAAAGGGTTACTAACTTCTGCGTGAAGAAGGCTTTTGAATTTATGTCAAACAGAAAATGGATGTTTTCCCTTTTGGGGCAGATGAGAGAGTATTTTTGGCATGTGCAGAGTTTATGTTAGAAATAAATAAACTGTCATAACATCGCTAGGATTCATCTTTATGAGTATGAATCTCACAAAATTGGTCAAGAATCTAGCATCTAAAACATCAATTATACAAAAACACAGTCTCTCTTTAGCTTGATTGTGGTCAAGACAGAAGTTACTGCGCAGTTTTATTTTTTGAGTTGATTTTTTCTTAGATCATGTGCTTACTGAGGATTGCTTTTATTTTCTGAAGTTGGAGTATTGGACTGTTTTTCATTTTCATTAGTCGATTTACTTGGAGTAGGAGTAGAAGAATCCTGAGTTGCTGTTTTCTGATCTTCTTTTTTCTCTTCCTTGACGCTAGCTTTTGGCGTTTCCTCTTGCTGTGTTTTTTCTTGACTAGTATTATTTTCCTTATTAGGACTAGTGTTTTCCTTAGGGGATTCTTTTTGAATTTCTTTGACAATAGTTGTCGTCTGGCTTGTCGTAGGTTCTTTTTTAGTATTTTTGTTATTATCCAAGGCGTTCATGATAGTGATACTTGCGGTAATCAAGCCAAGGATACTAGCGATTGTAGCAACGGTTTTTTGAAAGACTGTAAAGCCTTTTTTGATGTGTTCTGTTTTTGGTTTTGAAGTTCTACGATAATTAGACATACATTCTCTCCTTTAATTAAAATTTATTATACCGCATTTCTTTAAAAAAATCTTAAAAAAAGAGGAATTGCCCTTTCTTGTCGCAAGCTCCGTTTCATGATACAATAGAAGGAGTGATTTTAGAAAGCGTGAGAAAACATGATTTACTTTGATAATTCGGCGACGACTAAGCCCTATCCTGAAGCACTTGAAACTTATATGCAGGTCGCTTCAAAAATTTTAGGAAATCCATCTAGTCTCCATCGTTTGGGAGACCAGGCAACACGAATTTTAGATGCTTCCCGTCAACAGATTGCAGATTTAATCGGTAAGAAAAGTGATGAAATCTTCTTTACATCTGGTGGGACAGAAGGAGATAACTGGGTCATCAAGGGTGTGGCCTTTGAAAAAGCCCAGTTTGGCAAGCACATCATCGTATCAGCCATTGAACATCCAGCAGTCAAGGAATCAGCTCTTTGGTTGACATCTCAAGGTTTTGAAGTGGATTTTGCTCCAGTTAATGAGAAAGGATTTGTGGATGTTGAGGCGCTAGCAGATTTGATACGACCAGATACGACCCTCGTTTCCATCATGGCAGTTAACAATGAAATCGGTTCTATCCAGCCCATTGAGGCTATTTCAAAACTATTGGCAGACAAACCGACTATTTCCTTCCACGTTGATGCGGTTCAGGCACTTGCCAAGATTCCGACTGAAAAGTATCTGACAGAACGAGTGGATTTCGCGACTTTTTCTAGTCACAAGTTCCACGGAGTTCGTGGTGTTGGTTTTATCTATATCAAGTCTGGTAAGAAAATTACGCCACTGTTGACTGGTGGTGGTCAGGAGCGTGATTACCGTTCGACAACTGAAAATGTAGCAGGGATTGCAGCAACAGCTAAGGCCCTCCGTTTGTCTATGGAAAAGCTAGATTTCTTTACAAGCAAGACTGGGCAGATGAAGGCAGTGATTCGTCAAGCACTTCTGGACTATCCAGATATTTTTGTCTTTTCAGATGAGGAAGATTTTGCCCCTCATATCCTAACTTTTGGAATTAAGGGTGTTCGTGGTGAGGTCATTGTTCACGCCTTTGAAGACTATGATATTTTCATCTCAACGACCTCAGCTTGTTCATCTAAGGCAGGAAAACCAGCCGGAACCCTGATTGCCATGGGAGTGGACAAGAATAAAGCTCAGTCAGCTGTGCGTCTTAGTCTAGACCTTGAAAATGATATGAGTCAGGTCGAGCAGTTTTTGACCAAGTTAAAATTGATTTACAATCAAACTAGAAAAGTAAGATAGGAGCATTCATGCAGTATTCAGAAATTATGATTCGCTACGGTGAGCTGTCAACCAAGGGCAAAAACCGTATGCGTTTCATCAATAAACTTCGCAATAATATTTCAGACGTTTTGTCTATCTATCCCCAAGTTAAGGTAACCGCAGATCGTGATCGTGCCCATGCATACCTCAATGGCGCGGATTACACAGCAGTAGCAGAATCGCTCAAACAAGTTTTTGGAATTCAAAACTTTTCCCCTGTTTATAAGGTTGAAAAATCTGTAGAAGTTCTGAAGTCTTCTGTGCAAGAGATTATGCAGGACATCTACAAGGAAGGCATGACCTTTAAAATTTCTAGCAAGCGTAGCGACCACAACTTTGAGTTGGATAGTCGTGAACTCAATCAAACACTTGGAGGAGCTGTTTTTGAAGCAATTCCAAATGTGCAAGCTCAGATGAAAAATCCTGATATCAATCTTCAGGTGGAGATTCGTGATGAAGCTGCTTATATTTCTTATGAAACTATTCGTGGGGCCGGTGGTTTGCCAGTTGGAACTTCAGGTAAAGGTATGCTTATGTTGTCGGGAGGGATTGACTCACCTGTAGCAGGTTATCTTGCTTTGAAACGTGGAGTGGATATTGAGGCTGTTCATTTTGCCAGCCCACCTTACACCAGTCCTGGTGCTCTTAAAAAAGCACAGGATTTGACTCGTAAATTGACCAAGTTTGGGGGCAATATCCAGTTTATCGAAGTGCCTTTTACAGAGATTCAAGAGGAAATCAAGGCTAAAGCGCCAGAAGCTTACTTGATGACTCTAACTCGTCGTTTTATGATGCGTATTACTGACCGTATTCGTGAGGTACGAAATGGTTTAGTTATCATCAATGGGGAAAGCCTAGGTCAAGTAGCCAGTCAAACTCTTGAAAGTATGCAGGCTATTAACGCTGTGACCAACACTCCCATCATTCGTCCTGTGGTTACTATGGACAAGTTAGAAATCATTGACATCGCCCAGGAAATCGATACCTTTGACATTTCAATCCAACCGTTTGAAGACTGTTGTACCATTTTTGCGCCAGATCGTCCAAAGACTAATCCTAAGATTAAGAATGCAGAGCAGTATGAAGCACGTATGGATGTTGAAGGTTTAGTTGAGCGAGCTGTGGCTGGAATCATGATTACTGAGATTACACCGCAGGCTGAAAAAGATGAAGTGGATGACTTGATTGATAATTTGCTCTAATCAGAAAATCCAGAAGAATATAGAAAAATAGATGAAAAAGTTAGTTTTTAATTCCAAAAACGGAAGCAAAACTAACTTTTTTTCTATAATTGTGATATAATGAAATAAAATTTTGAATATAGAGAGTTTTCTGACAATGAATCAATCCTACTTTTATTTAAAAATGAAAGAACACAAACTCAAGGTTCCTTATACAGGTAAGGAGCGCCGTGTGCGTGTTCTTCTACCTAAAGATTATGAGAAAGACACGAATCGTTCCTATCCTGTTGTATACTTTCATGACGGGCAAAATGTTTTTTATAGTAAGGAGTCTTTCATTGGTCATTCATGGAAGATTATCCCAGCTATTAAGCGTAATCCTGATATCAGTCGCATGATTGTCGTAGCCATTGACAATGATGGAATGGGGCGGATGAATGAGTATGCAGCTTGGAAGTTCCAAGAATCTCCAATCCCAGGGCAGCAGTTTGGCGGTAAGGGTGTGGAGTATGCCGAGTTTGTCATGGAGGTGGTCAAGCCTTTTATTGATGAAACTTATCGTACAAAAGCAGACCGCCAGCATACAGCCATGATTGGTTCCTCACTAGGAGGCAATATTACCCAGTTTATCGGTTTGGAATACCAAGACCAAATTGGTTGCTTGGGCGTCTTTTCATCTGCCAACTGGCTCCACCAAGAAGCCTTTAACCGCTATATCGAGCGTCAGCAACTATCGCCTGACCAGCGTATCTTTATCTATGTTGGAACAGAAGAAGCAGATGATACAGACAAGACCTTGATGGCTGGCAATATCAAACAAGCCTATATCGACTCGTCTCTTCAGTATTACCATGATTTGATTGCAGGGGGAGTACACTTGGACAATCTTGTTTTGAAAGTTCAGTCTGGTGCCATCCATAGTGAAATCCCTTGGTCGGAGAATTTACCAGACTGTCTGAGATTTTTTGCAGAAAACTGGTAAGGTAAAGTAAGAAAGGAGAAAATATGCATATTGAACATCTTAGCCACTGGAGTGGCCATCTTAACCGTGAAATGTACCTTAACCGTTATGGTCATGCTGGGATTCCAGTTGTGGTCTTTGCTTCATCAGGTGGTAGTCACAATGAATACTATGATTTTGGCATGATTGATGCTTGTGCTTCCTTTATTGAGGAAGGCCGTGTCCAATTCTTTACCCTATCTAGTGTGGATAGTGAGAGTTGGTTGGCCACTTGGAAAAACGGTCACGACCAAGCGGAGATGCACCGTGCCTACGAACGCTACGTGATTGAGGAGGCCATTCCTTTTATCAAGCATAAGACAGGTTGGTTTGATGGCATGATGACGACAGGTTGCTCGATGGGCGCCTACCATGCACTCAATTTCTTCCTTCAGCATCCAGATGTATTTACCAAAGTGATTGCTCTCAGTGGTGTTTACGACGCACGTTTCTTTGTCGGCGATTACTATAACGACGATGCTATTTACCAAAACTCGCCAGTTGATTATATCTGGAACCAAAACGACGGCTGGTTTATTGACCGTTACCGTCAGGCAGAGATTGTGCTGTGTACAGGACTTGGAGCTTGGGAACAAGACGGTCTGCCATCCTTCTACAAGCTTAAAGAAGCCTTTGACCAGAAACAAATTCCAGCCTGGTTTGCTGAATGGGGACACGATGTCGCCCACGACTGGGAATGGTGGCGCAAACAAATGCCTTATTTCCTCGGCAATCTCTATTTATAAAAGGAGTTACCTATGAATTACCTTGTTATTTCTCCCTACTATCCACAAAACTTTCAACAGTTTACCATTGAACTAGCTAATAAAGGAATCAACGTCTTGGGAATTGGTCAGGAACCTTACGAGCAATTGGATGAACCTTTACGCAATAGCCTGACCGAGTATTTCCGTGTGGACAATCTTGAAAATATAGATGAAGTCAAGAGAGCAGTTGCTTTTCTCTTTTATAAACATGGCCCGATTGACCGCATCGAGTCTCATAATGAATACTGGCTTGAGTTGGATGCAACACTCAGAGAACAATTCAATGTTTTTGGTGCCAAACCAGAGGATCTCAAAAAGACGAAATTTAAGTCTGAAATGAAGAAGCTTTTCAAAAAAGCAGGTGTCCCTGTGGTCCCTGGAGCTGTTATCAAGACGGAAGCAGATGTTGATCAAGCAGTGAACGAAATCGGCCTTCCAATGATTGCCAAACCTGACAATGGAGTGGGAGCAGCCGCGACCTTTAAGCTTGAGACAGAGGACGATATCAATCACTTCAAGGCTGAGTGGGATCATTCAACTGTTTATTTCTTTGAGAAATTTGTCACCTCTAGCGAAATTTGCACCTTTGATGGTCTAGTGGACAAGGAAGGAAAGATTGTCTTTTCAACAACCTTTGACTACGCCTATACACCGCTTGATCTCATGATTTACAAGATGGACAATTCTTATTACGTTCTCAAGGATATGGATCCTAAATTACGTAAATATGGTGAGGCAATTGTCAAGGAATTTGGTATGAAAGAACGGTTCTTCCATATTGAGTTCTTCCGTGAGGGGGATGATTATATTGCCATTGAGTACAATAACCGTCCTGCAGGTGGGTTTACCATTGATGTTTATAACTTTGCCCATTCCTTGGACCTCTATCGTGGCTATGCAGCCATTGTCGCAGGAGAAGAGTTCCCAGCGTCAGAATTTGAACCTCAGTATTGTTTGGCTACTTCTCGCCGTGCAAATGCTCACTATGTTTATTCAGAAGAGGATTTGATTGACAAATATAGCCAGCAGTTCAAGGTTAAAAAAATCATGCCAGCGGCCTTTGCGGAACTTCAAGGAGATTACCTGTATATGTTGACAACTCCGAGTCGACAAGAAATGGATCAGATGATTAAGGACTTTGGTCAGCGTCAGGCTTGAGAGACTATCGGATTAAGGAAATTCACTCCCTTAGTCCTTTTGTTTTTTATAAGAAACACAGCGGATTGAAACAAGAGTAGGACAATTTTTGAGGTGCTTTTTGATATGAGCCCAGGTTTTCTCAATAAGATTGTACTCAGGTGAGTGGGGAGGAATAAGAAATAAAGCTACTTTTCTGGGGCTTGTTCATAGTAGGTATGATTCTTTTTTTCGAGTGTAGCCTATAGCTTTGAGAGCATAGTGGATAGTATAGTAGATTGAAATAAGATGTGAACAAAGTGATTGAGAAAGTCAATTTTTTCTAAAAATGTTTTAGCAACCGTAATGTGCTATTCTAGATTCAATACGCTATAGTTGGATGACAGCCAAATTCAGAAGCTATTTCAGTCAAATAAGCGTCTGGATTGTCGGTAAGATAGTTTTTAAGTCTGTCTCTATCAACTTTTCTTGGTTTTGTTCCTTTTACTTGATGGTTTAGATCACCTATTTTCTCTTTTAGATAATGGTATTACGTGAGATTTGGAATTCTGTTATACTACCTGTTCGCTTACAATAGGCAAGAACTTTTTTACGTAAATCTATTGAATATGGTATAAGATGACTGTACCACATTGTGTACTATCTTTAGTTCATTTTATCATATCTCTGTCGAAACAGGTTACTAATATTAATGTACGGGCTCCATGTATGTCAAAAATAAGTTCAGTTATTGAATAGATTTTACTAAACGAGATAGAAGAATAATTTGAGTCTTTTATGCAATCTCCATATAGGATTCATTACGACAGATACCTTAGATTCTTTTTATTGAAGAAATTTTCTGAAAATTACAAAATATACTTGCTATTTTAGAAAAAAAGTGTAGAATATAAGAAATAGGTTTTTAGAATAAGGAGTGGAATATGACAGTAACGATTGATTGGGAAAATCTTGGTTTTTCCTATATGAAATTACCTTATCGCTATATTGCTCATTTTAAAAATGGACAATGGAATCAAGGAGAACTTACAGAAGATGCAACCTTGCATATTTCAGAGTCTTCTCCAAGTCTTCACTATGGTCAACAAGCCTTTGAAGGTTTGAAAGCTTACCGTACTAAGGATGGTAGTGTTCAACTTTTCCGTCCTGACGAAAATGCTAAACGTCTGCAACGTACTTGTAATCGTCTCTTGATGCCACAAGTTCCGACAGACATGTTTGTAGAAGCTTGTAAGGCAGTTGTCCGCGCGAATGAAGAATACGTACCACCATATGGAACAGGTGGAACCCTTTATCTTCGTCCACTTTTGATTGGTGTTGGAGATATTATCGGGGTTAAACCAGCAGAGGAATACATTTTCACCATCTTTGCTATGCCAGTTGGAAATTACTTTAAGGGTGGATTGGTTCCAACCAACTTCTTGATTCAGGATGAATACGACCGTGCAGCGCCAAATGGTACAGGTGCAGCTAAGGTTGGTGGGAACTATGCTGCCAGTCTCTTGCCAGGGAAATTGGCCAAGTCACGTCATTTCTCAGATGTTATCTATCTAGACCCATCAACTCATACAAAGATTGAAGAAGTCGGTTCAGCTAACTTCTTTGGAATTACAGCTGATAATGAATTTGTAACACCATTGAGTCCATCTATCTTGCCATCTATTACTAAGTATTCTTTGCTTTATTTGGCAGAACACCGCTTGGGCTTGACTCCTATTGAGGGGGATGTCCCAATTGATAACCTTGACCGCTTTGTAGAGGCAGGTGCCTGTGGTACAGCAGCAGTTATTTCACCAATTGGTGGAATTCAGCACGGTGATGATTTCCATGTATTCTATAGTGAAACAGAAGTAGGTCCTGTGACTCGTAAACTCTATGATGAATTGACTGGTATTCAGTTTGGTGATATTGAAGCGCCAGAAGGTTGGATTGTAAAAGTAGATTAAAACAAACAAAAGGAGATTTTTGATGAAATCGAAAAAGTGGCTCTTAACAGCAGGAGTGGTCCTGAGCACAACAGCTCTTTTAGTGGCTTGTGGAAAAGCTGATAAAGAAGCAGATGCACCGACAACATTTTCATATGTCTATGCAGTAGATCCAGCATCTTTGGACTATAGTATAGCGACTCGTACATCGACAACAGATATCATCGGGAACGTGGTTGATGGCTTGATGGAAAACGACCAGTACGGAAATGTTATCCCTTCCTTGGCTGAGGATTGGTCTGTGTCAAAAGATGGTTTGACTTATACCTACAAACTTCGTAAAGGAGTTAAATGGTACACTTCTGAAGGTGAAGAATATGCAGAAGTAACAGCCCATGACTTTGTAACAGGATTGAAACATGTAGCTGACGGTAAGTCAGACGGTGTCTCTCTCATCCAAAATTCAATCAAGGGTTTGGATGCCTACATGACTGGTGAGACGAACGATTTCTCTACAGTTGGTGTTAAGGCCTTGGACGATTATACAGTCGAATATACCCTAAACAAACCAGAAAGTTTCTGGAATTCTAAAGTTACAACAGCGACGATGTTGCCTGTAAATGAAGAGTTTTTGAAGGCATCAGGTAAAGATTATGGAGCAGTTACTCCAGCAGGGATTCTTTACAATGGTCCTTATATCTTGAAGACCTTGACTTCTAAATCGTTAATCGAATACGAGAAAAATCCAAACTACTGGGATAAAGAAAAGGTAAAAATCGAGAAGATCAAATTGACCTACTACGATGGTTCTGATCAGGAATCCTTGATTCGTAGCTTCTCTTCTGGTGCTTATACGACAGCCCGTCTCTTCCCAAGTAGCTCAAACTTTGCTTCTACTTTGGAACAATACGGAGATAAAATCACTTATAGCCCACAGGACTCAAGTAGCTATTACTTCACCTTTAACGTAAATCGTCAGTCATATAATAAAACTGCGAAAACAAGTGAAGAGCAAAAGACTTCTACTAAAGAAGCTATGCTTAATAAGGACTTCCGTCAGGCTATCAACTTTGCCTTCAACCGTCATTCTTATGCTGCCCAGCTAAATGGTGAAGACGGTGCGGACAAGATTATTCGTAACAGCCTTGTTCCTGACAACTTTGTACAAGCAGGGGGTAAAAACTTTGGTCAAATCGCCCAAGCTGAGTTGGTGAACTATGGTGACCAATGGAAAGGTGTTGAGCTAGTTGACGGTAAGGATTCTATCTATAATCCTGACAAGGCTAAAGCTGCGTTCGAAAAAGCTAAGAAAGACTTGGAATCTAAAGGGGTAACTTTCCCAATTCATTTGGATGTCCCAGTTGAACAAACAGATACCATCGCCGTTCAACAAAGTAATTCTTTCAAACAGTCTATCGAATCAACTCTTGGTGCAGAAAATGTTGTCATTGATGTTCTTCAAATGACAGATAATGAAAAGGAAACAATCACTTCTCAAGCGCGTGTTCCTTCTCAAAAAGACTATGATTTGAACAGTACAGGATGGGCTCCAAGCTATCAAGACCCAGCATCTTACTTGAATATCATGGATCCTAAATCAGGTTCTGCTATGAAACACCTTGGTATTACTAAAGGAAAAGATAAGGATGTTGTAGCGAAACTTGGTTTGGACCAATATAAGAAATTATTGGATGATGCAGATTCAGAGACTACAAATCTTGAAGAACGCTATGAAAAATATGCCAAGGCTCAAGCTTGGTTGACGGATAGTTCATTATTGATGCCGACAGCCTCATCTGGTGGTTCTCCAGTTGTAAGTAATGTCGTGCCATTCTCAAAACCATACTCACAAGTTGGTATTAAGGGTGACCCATATATCTTTAAAGGGATGAAATTGCAAAAAGATATTGTTACAACAAAAGAATATGAAGAAGCACTGAAAAAATGGCAAAAAGAAAAATTGGAATCAAACGGTAAGTACCAAAAAGAACTAGAAAAACACATTAAATAAAGCAGAAAACTCTATATCAGACTTGGAATGATATAGAGTTTTTTCTTGCTAGTTTTAGGATTTTCTTGTAAAATAGAAAAAGTGAAGAGAGGTATGAAATGAGTAAGAAAGATAAAAAAATTGAAATTCAAGTAGCAGATGCCAAGGTTAATGTAGGAAAAGACAGTTTTGAAGGTTATACCTTGACCATTGGTAAAAAAGTTATCGGAGAAATTGCCGAATTAGACGGACAATTTGCCATCATAAAGAATGGGAATGTCGATAGTTTTTATAAAAAATTGGAAAAAGCTGTGGAAATTTTGATTGAAAATTATAATTTAGCAAAATAAGTCTTGTTTTTTTGAAATTTTCATGATATAATAGTCCATGTTGATTGTAGGAGAGATAGCGAAGAGGCTAAACGCGGCGGACTGTAAATCCGCTCCTTCGGGTTCGGGGGTTCGAATCCCTCTCTCTCCATTTTATCAATGGGGTATAGCCAAGCGGTAAGGCAAGGGACTTTGACTCCCTCATGCGTTGGTTCGAATCCAGCTACCCCAGTTCTTAGGTAATAATCAAGATAAAAAGCAAAATATCTTAGGGTATTTTATTTTTATAATTGAAAGACGTGAACGATATGAACATGTCCTTGCGGGTGCTTAGGAAAAAAATTATAAGTATGTCAAGTTTAAGAAAAACTTGATTGTTGGAGGATTTTTTAGATGAACGAATTTGAAGATTTGCTAAATAGCGTTAGCCAAGTTGAGACTGGTGATGTTGTTAGTGCTGAAGTATTGACAGTTGATGCGACTCAAGCTAACGTTGCAATCTCTGGAACTGGTGTTGAAGGTGTCTTGACTCTTCGCGAATTGACAAACGATCGCGATGCAGATATCAATGACTTTGTTAAAGTAGGAGAAGTATTGGATGTTCTTGTACTTCGTCAAGTAGTTGGTAAAGATACTGATACAGTTACATACCTTGTATCTAAAAAACGCCTTGAAGCTCGCAAAGCATGGGACAAACTTGTTGGTCGCGAAGAAGAAGTTGTTACTGTTAAAGGAACTCGTGCCGTTAAAGGTGGACTTTCAGTAGAATTTGAAGGTGTTCGTGGATTCATCCCAGCTTCAATGTTGGATACTCGTTTCGTACGTAACACTGAGCGTTTTGTAGGTCAAGAATTTGATGCTAAAATCAAAGAAGTTGACGCTAAAGAAAACCGCTTCATCCTTTCACGTCGTGAAGTTGTTGAAGCAGCTACTGCAGCGGCTCGCGCTGAAGTATTCGGTAAATTGGCTGTTGGTGATGTTGTAACTGGTAAAGTTGCTCGTATCACAAGCTTTGGTGCTTTCATCGACCTTGGTGGTGTTGACGGATTGGTTCACTTGACTGAATTGTCACATGAACGTAACGTATCACCAAAATCAGTTGTAACTGTTGGTGAAGAAATTGAAGTGAAAATCCTTGATCTTAACGAAGAAGAAGGACGTGTATCACTTTCACTTAAAGCAACAACACCTGGACCATGGGATGGCGTTGAGCAAAAATTGGCTAAAGGTGATGTAGTAGAAGGAACAGTTAAACGTTTGACTGACTTCGGTGCATTTGTTGAAGTATTGCCAGGTATCGATGGACTTGTTCACGTATCACAAATTTCACACAAACGTATTGAAAATCCTAAAGAAGCTCTTAAAGTTGGTCAAGAAGTTAAAGTTAAAGTTCTTGAAGTTAACGCAGATGCAGAGCGCGTATCACTTTCTATCAAAGCTCTTGAAGAGCGTCCAGCTCAAGAAGAAGGACAAAAAGAAGAAAAACGTGCTGCTCGTCCACGTCGTCCAAAACGTCAAGAAAAACGTGATTTCGAACTTCCAGAAACACAAACAGGATTCTCAATGGCTGACTTGTTCGGTGATATCGAACTTTAATCAAATTGAAAATTTATAAAATCCTTTGTTTTCTAAACAAGGGATTTTTCTTTTGTCTGTAAGCCTTTTTTGATATAATAGTTCTATGTTAGAATCAGAAAAACAATCACGTTATCAAATGTTAAATGAGGAGTTCTCTTTTTTATTGGAAGGCGAAACCAATGTTTTGGCTAATCTTTCCAACGCCAGTGCTCTTCTAAAATCACGCTTTCCTAATACCGTATTTGCAGGCTTTTATCTGTTCGATGGAAAGGAATTGGTTTTAGGTCCTTTCCAAGGAGGTGTTTCCTGCATCCGTATTGCACTGGGAAAAGGTGTTTGTGGGGAGGCAGCTCATTTTCAGGAAACTGTTCTGGTTGGTGATGTAACAACTTATCCCAACTATATTTCTTGTGATAGTAGAGCAAAAAGTGAAATTGTTGTTCCGATAGTTAAGAATGGTCAATTGCTAGGGGTTCTGGATCTGGATTCTTCAGAGATTGATGATTATGATACTATGGATCGAGATTATTTGGAACAATTTGTCGCTATTTTGCTTGAAAAGACAGAATGGGACTTTACAATGTTTGGGGAGAAAGCCTAATGTATCAAGCACTTTATCGAAAATATAGAAGTCAAAATTTCTCCCAGTTGGTTGGTCAAGAAGTTGTGGCTAAGACCCTTAAACAAGCTGTAGAGCAAGAGAAAATAAGTCATGCTTATCTTTTTTCTGGTCCTCGTGGAACGGGAAAAACCAGTGTGGCTAAGATCTTTGCCAAGGCTATGAACTGTCCCAATCAAGTGGGTGGTGAACCATGTAATAACTGCTATATTTGTCAGGCAGTGACGGATGGTAGTTTAGAAGATGTCATCGAAATGGATGCAGCCTCTAATAATGGGGTGGATGAAATCCGTGAAATTCGTGATAAATCTACCTATGCCCCTAGTCTTGCCCGTTATAAGGTTTATATCATAGACGAGGTTCACATGCTGTCTACAGGAGCTTTTAATGCCCTCCTAAAGACGCTGGAAGAGCCAACACAGAATGTAGTCTTTATTTTGGCCACTACTGAATTGCACAAGATTCCTGCCACTATTCTATCCCGTGTGCAACGTTTTGAATTTAAATCGATTAAGACACAGGATATTAAGGAACATATCCACTATATTTTAGAAAAAGAAAATATTACTTCTGAACCAGAGGCTGTGGAAATTATCGCTAGACGAGCTGAAGGTGGAATGCGGGACGCCTTGTCTATTTTGGATCAAGCCCTGAGTTTGACACAGGGAAATGAATTGACGACTGCTATCTCTGAAGAAATTACTGGCACCATTAGCCTATCAGCCTTGGATGATTATGTGGCTGCCTTGTCTCAACAGGATGTTCCCAAGGCTTTGTCTTGCTTAAATCTTCTCTTTGAAAATGGTAAGAGCATGACTCGTTTTGTGACCGACCTTTTGCACTATTTAAGAGACTTGTTAATTGTTCAAACAGGGGGAGAAAACACTCATCATAGTCCAGTATTTGTAGAGAATTTGGCACTTCCTCAAGAAAATCTGTTTGAAATGATTCGCTTAGCGACAGTCAGTTTAGCAGATATTAAGTCTAGTTTGCAGCCTAAGATTTATGCTGAGATGATGACTATTCGCTTGGCGGAGGTTAAGCCTGAAGCAACTCTTTCTGGGGCGGTTGAACATGAAATTTCTGCATTGAGACAGGAAGTTGCCCGTCTCAAACATGAACTCGCCAATGTGGGAACCGTAGCTAAGCCAACAAATCCAGCTCCTAGTCGTCCAACAGCAGGCAAGACAGTCTATCGTGTGGATCGTAATAAAGTTCAATCTATCTTACAAGAGGCTGTCGAAAATCCTGATTTAGCACGTCAAAATCTGATACGCTTGCAGAATGCCTGGGGAGAGGTGATTGAAAGTCTAGGAGGTCCTGATAAGGCTTTGCTAGTTGGTTCTCAACCGGTTGCGGCCAATGAACACCATGCTATTCTTGCTTTTGAGTCTAACTTCAATGCTGGTCAAACCATGAAACGAGAAAATCTCAACACCATGTTTGGCAATATCCTCAGTCAGGCAGCAGGTTTTTCACCTGAGATTTTAGCTATTTCCATGGAGGAATGGAAAGAAGTTCGCGCAGCCTTTTCAGCCAAAGCCAAATCTTCTCAAACTGAAAAAGAAGCAGAAGAAAGTCTGATTCCAGAAGGATTTGAATTTTTGGCTGATAAAGTGAAGGTAGAAGAAGACTAAAGAAAGATTTCATGATACAATAAGTTTATGAATAGACAACAATTTATTATCATCGCGCTGTTTACAGCTGCTGAGACCTATTTTTTCAATGAAGCTTGGATGACTGGGCGTTATATTATGGCAGCCTTTTGGGCCATTTTGCTCTTTAGAAATTTCCGAGTTAGTTACTTGATGGGCAAGATTGTAGATGTCATTGACCAGCATTTAAAAGGAAAAGACTAGTCCTCAGCTTCTAGACAAAATCAAAGCCTTTTAGGCTTTTTTTTGTTATACTATAAAAGTATATTTATTGACCTTTTACCGTATTTTCTAGGGAAATCAAGTATGTTTCCAGTAAGAACTGTAAAGGTCTTAAAAAAGAAAGGAATTATCATGTCAGTATTAGAGATCAAAGATCTTCACGTCGAGATTGAAGGAAAAGAAATTTTAAAAGGGGTTAACCTGACCCTGAAAACAGGAGAAATCGCCGCTATCATGGGACCAAATGGTACTGGTAAATCGACTCTTTCTGCCGCTATCATGGGAAATCCAAACTATGAAGTTACCAAAGGTGAAGTCTTGTTTGATGGCGTAAATATCCTTGAGTTGGAAGTGGACGAGCGTGCACGTATGGGACTTTTCCTTGCTATGCAATACCCATCAGAAATTCCTGGTATTACTAACGCTGAGTTTCTTCGTGCAGCTATGAATGCTGGTAAAGAAGACGATGAAAAGATCTCAGTTCGTGAGTTTATCACTAAATTGGATGAGAAGATGGAATTGCTCAACATGAAAGAAGAAATGGCTGAGCGTTACCTCAACGAAGGTTTCTCTGGTGGTGAGAAAAAACGTAATGAGATTCTTCAACTTTTGATGTTGGAACCAACTTTTGCCCTTTTGGATGAGATTGACTCTGGTCTTGATATTGATGCCCTTAAAGTTGTTTCTAAAGGTGTTAATGCCATGCGTGGTGAAGGTTTTGGTGCTATGATTATCACTCACTACCAACGTCTTTTGAACTACATCACACCTGATGTGGTACACGTCATGATGGAAGGTCGTGTTGTCCTTTCAGGTGGTCCAGAATTGGCTGCTCGTTTGGAACGTGAAGGATACGCAAAACTAGCTGAAGAACTTGGCTACGACTACAAGGAAGAATTGTAATTCCCTCGTATCTTTTAGGAGAAGTAAATGACTAAAGAAACTATTAAACTTTTTTCAGAAATGCACGCTGAACCAAGCTGGTTGGCTGAACTCCGTCAAAAAGCTTTTGATAAGATTGAGAGTTTAGAATTACCAGTTATTGAGCGTGTCAAATTCCACCGTTGGAATCTGGGTGATGGAACGATTACAGAAAGCGAGCCATCAGCAAATGTTCCAGATTTCACTGCACTAGATAACCACTTGAAGTTGGTGCAAGTAGGAACTCAAACTGTTTTTGAGCAAACTCCAGTTGAGTTAGCTGAACAGGGTGTCGTCTTTACAGACTTCCACTCAGCTTTAGAAGAAATTCCAGAGCTTATTGAGGAATTCTTCATGTCATCTGTTAAGTATGACGATGACAAATTAGCAGCCTACCATACTGCTTATTTCAATAGTGGTGCTGTTCTCTACATTCCTGATAATGTTGAGATTAAAGAACCAATCGAAGGAATTTTCTATCAAGACAGCGATAGTGATGTGCCGTTTAACAAGCATATTATGATTATCGCTGGTAAAAACTCTAAGATTAGTTATCTGGAACGTTTAGAATCACGCGGTGAAGGAAGTGCCAAAGCAACTGCTAATATCACAGTAGAAGTAATTGCACGTTCTGGTGCGCAAGTGAAGTTTGCTGCGATTGACCGTCTAGGTGAAAACGTCACTGCTTACATTAGCCGTCGTGGTAAATTAGGCAACGATGCAAGCATTGACTGGGCAATCGGTGTCATGAACGAAGGAAACGTCGTTGCGGACTTTGATAGCGACTTGATTGGAAATGGTAGCCATGCGGACCTTAAAGTGGTAGCTCTTTCAAGTGGCCGTCAGGTACAAGGGATTGATACCCGAGTAACTAACTATGGTTGCAACTCAATCGGAAATATCCTACAACATGGGGTTATTCTTGAAAAAGCAACCTTAACCTTCAATGGTATTGGTCACATTATCAAGGGTGCCAAGGGAGCAGATGCGCAACAAGAAAGTCGTGTTCTCATGCTTTCAGACCAGGCTCGTTCAGATGCTAATCCAATTCTTTTGATTGATGAAAATGACGTAACTGCAGGACACGCGGCTTCTATCGGTCAGGTAGATCCAGAAGATATGTACTACCTCATGAGCCGTGGCTTGGATAAGGCAACTGCAGAACGCTTGGTTGTTCGTGGTTTCCTTGGATCTGTTATCGTTGAGATTCCAGTCAAGGAAGTTCGTGATGAAATGATTGCAACTATCGAAGAAAAATTGTCAAAACGCTAAGGGGTAGGCTATGTTAGATGTAGAAGTGATTCGCAAGGATTTTCCAATTTTAGACCAGATTGTTAATGATGAACCATTGGTTTATTTGGACAATGCCGCGACGACACAAAAACCACTAGCAGTTCTGGAAACGATTAACCGCTACTATGAGAACGACAATGCTAATGTTCATCGTGGCGTTCATACCTTGGCAGAAAGGGCGACAGCTTCTTATGAGGCAGCTCGTGAAACCATTCGTAAGTTTATCAATGCAGGGTCAACAAAGGAAGTTCTCTTTACTAGAGGAACGACAACCAGTCTTAACTGGGTAGCGCGTTATGCTGAGGAAGTCTTGGCTGAGGGAGACCAGGTCTTGATTTCCGTCATGGAACACCATTCTAATATCATTCCTTGGCAGGAAGCCTGCCGCAAGACTGGAGCGGAGCTTGTTTATGTCTATCTCAAGGATGGAACCTTGGATATGGATGATTTGAGGGCTAAATTGACTTATAAGGTCAAATTTGTCTGCCTAGCTCACGCCTCAAATGTTCTGGGTGTGGTCAATCCAATCAAAGAAATCACCCAATTAGCCCATCAAGTTGGAGCTATCATGGTGGTGGATGGTGCTCAGTCTACGCCTCATATGAAGATTGATGTTCAGGACTTGGATGTGGACTTCTTTGCCTTTTCAGGTCACAAGATGGCTGGCCCAACTGGTATCGGTGTTCTTTACGGCAAAGAAAAGTATCTGGAGCAAATGTCACCAGTTGAATTTGGTGGTGAGATGATTGATTTCGTTTATGAACAATCTGCTAGCTGGAAGGAGTTGCCTTGGAAATTCGAGGCAGGAACTCCAAATATGGCTGGTGCAATCGGACTTGCTGCGGCAGTGGATTATCTGGAAAAGATTGGTATGGATGCCATTGAAGCCCATGAACAGGAATTGATCGCATACGTCTATCCAAAACTGCAGGAGATTGAAGGATTGACCATTTATGGTTCACAGGACTTGGCTCAACGGTCAGGTGTCATTGCCTTTAACCTAGGCGACCTTCATCCGCACGATCTTGCGACGGCTCTGGATTATGAAGGAGTGGCTGTTCGTGCTGGTCACCATTGTGCCCAACCCTTGCTTCAGTATTTGGACGTTCCAGCTACAGCTCGTGCAAGTTTTTATATCTACAATACCAAGGCAGATTGCGACAAGCTAGTCGATGCCTTACAAAAGACAAAGGAGTTTTTCAATGGCACTTTCTAAACTAGATAGCCTCTATATGGCAGTGGTAGCGGATCATTCGAAAAATCCACATCATCAAGGGAAGTTGGAAGACGCTGAGCAAATCAGTCTCAACAATCCGACCTGTGGAGATGTTATCAATCTCTCTGTCAAGTTTGATGCAGAGGACCGTTTGGAAGATATTGCTTTTCTAAACTCAGGTTGTACCATCTCGACTGCCTCTGCTAGCATGATGACAGATGCCGTTTTAGGAAAAACCAAACAAGAAATTTTAGAACTTGCGACTATTTTTTCTGAAATGGTTCAAGGGCAAAAAGATGAGCGTCAAGACCAACTTGGAGATGCATCTTTCTTATCAGGCGTTGCAAAATTCCCTCAACGAATTAAGTGTGCAACCCTAGCTTGGAATGCCCTGAAGAAAACAATTAAAAATCAAGAAAACAAGTAAGACAAGTTTCTTTTGTCTTATGGACTATTAGAAATGAAGAATGAAAGAAAGTATATTATGGCTGAAGAAAGAGTAGAACCAAAACCAATTGACCTTGGTGAATATAAATTTGGTTTCCATGATGATGTAGAGCCTGTCCTATCGACAGGAAAAGGATTGAATGAAGATGTCATTCGTGAACTATCAGCTGCTAAGGGAGAACCTGAGTGGATGCTA
Source organism: Streptococcus sp. 27098_8_76 (assembly GCF_041432315.1). GTDB lineage: Bacteria > Bacillota > Bacilli > Lactobacillales > Streptococcaceae > Streptococcus. The sequence goes on from NZ_JAPVZI010000001.1 coordinate 147,060, forward strand.
GAATTCCGTTTGAAGTCTTATGAAACCTTCAAAAAAATGCCTATGCAAACTTGGGGAGCAGACTTGTCAGAGATTGATTTTGATGACTTGATCTACTATCAAAAACCATCTGACAAACCAGCGCGTTCATGGGACGAAGTTCCTGAAAAAATTAAAGAAACCTTTGAACGTATCGGGATTCCGGAAGCTGAGCGTGCTTATTTAGCAGGTGCCTCTGCCCAGTACGAGTCAGAAGTGGTTTACCACAACATGAAGGAAGAGTTCCAGAAATTGGGGATTATCTTTACAGATACGGATTCTGCCCTCAAGGAATACCCAGACTTGTTTAAACAATACTTTGCGAAGTTGGTACCGCCAACAGATAACAAGTTGGCTGCCCTTAACTCAGCAGTATGGTCTGGTGGAACCTTTATCTACGTACCAAAAGGGGTCAAAGTGGATATCCCACTTCAAACTTACTTCCGTATCAACAACGAAAATACTGGTCAGTTTGAACGTACCTTGATTATCGTTGATGAGGGAGCAAGTGTCCACTACGTAGAGGGCTGTACAGCACCAACTTATTCAAGTAACAGCTTGCATGCGGCCATCGTAGAAATCTTTGCCTTGGATGGAGCTTATATGCGTTATACAACCATCCAAAACTGGTCTGATAACGTCTATAACTTGGTAACCAAACGTGCTAAAGCCTTGAAAGATGCAACTGTTGAGTGGATTGATGGAAACTTGGGTGCCAAAACAACCATGAAATACCCATCTGTTTATCTAGATGGAGAAGGGGCGCGTGGTACTATGCTTTCTATTGCCTTTGCCAATGCTGGACAACACCAAGACACGGGTGCCAAGATGATACACAATGCTCCACATACAAGCTCGTCTATCGTGTCTAAATCCATTGCTAAAGGCGGAGGGAAGGTTGACTACCGTGGACAAGTAACCTTTAACAAAAACTCTAAGAAATCTGTCTCTCACATCGAATGTGATACCATTATCATGGATGACTTGTCAGCATCAGATACCATTCCATTTAATGAAATTCACAACTCGCAAGTAGCTTTGGAACACGAAGCTAAGGTATCTAAGATTTCAGAAGAGCAACTCTATTACCTTATGAGCCGTGGATTGTCAGAATCTGAGGCAACTGAGATGATTGTTATGGGATTTGTAGAACCATTTACAAAAGAGCTTCCAATGGAATATGCAGTTGAGCTGAACCGTTTGATTAGCTATGAGATGGAAGGATCAGTTGGGTAAAATTTGTTTTTAGATTTACCCCCAATCAAGTATCTTGAAGATGAACTTGTAACAACAATAGACTGAGAAAAAAGGTTTTAAGAACAGAAAATGCATGATATCAGGAGCCAAAAAACTTGATATTATGCATTTTATTGTGGGAAGATTTATTGTATTCTCTCATGAAATAGAGTTTTTTCCTAAGCGCTTTTGATTTTTGATATAGTTTTGTGAGGACGAAGTAAGACAATATATAAAATAGTCAGTTCAAGCCACGATATAGTTGCTTAGTTTAAAATAAGCATCTTATAATAAAGCTATGGCATATAGTAGAGATTTTGAACAAGGAGCATTAGATTACATCAAAGAGGGACACAGACATGTCGAGACATACAAAGTTTTTGATGTTGGCGGCAGAACTCTCTTCACGTGGGAAAAGAAAGACGTGAGCAAGGACACTTAGAGCGGAAAAAGTGAGTCGTCAAAAAGTGGAAAATTCCTTTAGAGGAATTGAAAGCCTTTGTAGAGGCTCATCCAGATGCTTTTTTACGGGAAATTGCGGCACATTTTGATTGTGCTGTTCCTTCAGTATGGGGAGCTTTAAAGCAAATTCATATCACTTTAAAAAAGATGACTAGCTTTAAAGAACAAGATTCTGAGAAAGTCGCTGAATTTCTTGATATTTTGGATAACCTAAAAGATTTATCAGTCGTATATATTGGCGAAACGGGAATCGACCGCTACCTCTATCGTCCCTATGCACGCGCTCCTAGAGGGAAGAAAGTCTATGAAAAGATTAGCGGACGGCGTTTTGAGCGGACTTCAATTGTTTCAGGACAAGTAGACGGAGAGTTTATAGCTCCCATGATTTACAAGGAAAGTATGACGAGTGATTTCTTTGTGGAGTGGTTCAAAACGCAGCTCTTGCCTGATTTGAAGACACCTCATGTTATTGTTATGGACAATGCTAGTTTTCGTCCCAAACATATCTTGGATGAACTGTGTATCCAAGATAGACACTTTTTCTTACCTCTAGTATCTTATTCACCAGATTTGAATCCTATTGAGCAAACTTGGGCTATCTTGAAAAAGAAAGTGACGGATTTATTAAGGGAAGTTCCAAATATTTTTGAATGTTTGGAACGCTTTTTTAAAACTAAATGACTATAATTATAAAATGCTTATTGATTTTGATTTAAAATGAGTCAAAAAGCCGTTGCACAACGGTTTTTTGTTATAATTAAATGAAGAATGTAGAATAAAAGGAGAAAAACATGACATTTGAAGAAATCCTGCCTGGGTTAAAGGCTAAGAAAAAATATGTACGAACTGGTTGGGGAGGTGCTGAAAACTATGTCCAACTTTTTGACACTATCGAGCAAAATGGGGTTGCACTTGAAGTGACACCTTATTTCCTAATCAACGTTTCTGGGGAGGGAGAAGGTTTTTCCATGTGGAGTCCGACACCTTGTGATGTTTTGGCGACGGATTGGGTAGAAGTGCATGACTAGACGTGTATTGATTACGGGAGTGAGTTCAGGTATCGGATTGGCTCAGGCTCGCCTTTTTTTAGAGAAGGGCTATCAAGTTTATGGAGTTGACCAAGGTGAAAATCCACTCTTAGAAGGTGATTTCCACTTTTTACAGAGAGATTTAACCTTGGACTTGGAGCCTATTTTTGACTGGTGTCCTCGGGTGGATGTTTTGTGCAATACTGCTGGAGTGTTGGATGATTACAAACCACTTTTGGAACAATCAGCGCAGGAAATTCAAGAGATTTTTGAAATCAACTATGTGACTCCTGTTGAGTTGACTCGCTATTATTTGACTCAAATGTTGGAGAATAAAAAAGGGATTATTATCAACATGTGCTCCATCGCTTCGAGCCTAGCAGGTGGTGGTGGACACGCCTATACTTCTTCGAAGCACGCCTTGGCTGGATTTACCAAGCAGTTGGCTCTAGACTATGCAGAAGCTGGGATTCAGGTCTTTGGGATTGCTCCAGGAGCAGTCAAGACGGGTATGACCGCTGCCGACTTTGAACCAGGTGGTTTAGCGGACTGGGTGGCTAGTGAAACTCCAATCAAACGCTGGATCGAGCCAGAGGAAGTAGCAGAAGTCAGTCTCTTTTTGGCCAGTGGAAAGGCATCTACCATGCAAGGACAAATCTTGACAATAGATGGTGGCTGGTCTTTGAAGTAGGAGGAGTTGGATGGATATCAAAAATCACTGATCCTAAAAAAAATAGGTTAAACCTTCCTGGTAGTAGTCAGCAACTTGGTGAAGGACTGACGGAAACGCTGACTAGAGAAGTTATGGAAGAGACAGGATTTACTGTTAGAAGCTATTCCAAAGAAAATGCATTGCCACTAGTCTTGACGGTCAAAGCAGAATTATTAGGATTTCCAGAACTTGACAATACTTCTTACATGAATTGGAAGGTGAATGATGAGAAACCAACTTGCCCTTAGTGGCGAAAAACTTGATGAAAAAGTTTACCCACAACTATTTCATCATGTTGGCATGATTCGTGGGGAATATTTGTTGAGAGAGCTTAATCAAAACATCATATTAGCAAGTTGTCAGCAATTTGTAAAAGATTATCTAGATACTATCTGTTCCTTGTACTCAGATGAGGAGATCTGGTATCGTTTTTCTGAATTAACGAATACAGAAGCTAATTGTTTAAAGGCGACTAAAGAGTATTTTGATGAAAATCATCCCTTATTTGGATATAGAGGAACTAGGCGTTTGCTGGCGTGTCCGGATGAATTTCAGGCTGAAGCACATGTCGTTACAGAAGTTTATAAAAACAATCCCAATCTATCTGTTATTTTTCCTTTTGTCAATGATGCTGAGCAGTTAAAGCAAGCTATTACAGTATTGCGTCAGCATGGTTTTACTGGGAAAATTGGCACGATGATTGAATTACCGTCAGCGTATTTTGACTTGGACAGCATACTGGAAGCTGGTATTTCCAAGATTGTAGTTGGAATGAATGATTTGACTTCTTTTGTTTTTGCGACTGTGAGAAACAGTCAATGGCATGATATGGAAAGTCCAATAATGTTAGATATGCTAAGACAGATGCAGGATAAAGCAAGGATGAAAAAGATTGATTTTGCTGTAGCAGGCTATCTGAATACTTCTTTCATACAAAAAATGAATCAGATGGGTATCGAATGCATTATCCACTATAGTTCTATTCCAGAGATTTTTAATTTAGAGATTGACCATCCAGATCATCTTAAACACATAAAAGAAGAAAGTAAAAAATTACAAAGGAGCACCCATGACACCGCAAGAAATATGGAATGCCTACAAGCAAATCAACCCCTCTATAGGAGATGAAATCGATGCTTGGGCTTTTGGAGTGGAACCAGACCTTTTAGCAGATTTGGTTTTAAGAGGCGAAAAGACTGCAACAGCATCAGCCTACGATCTCTATGCACTAGAAGCCGAGTCTCTTCCTCAAGAAGGAACTTTTGATGTCATTTTAGATAGTCAAAATCAGGCTGTCTGTATTGTCGAAATTACAAAGGTTTCTGTCCAGCCCTTCAATCAAGTTTCTGCTCAACATGCCTTTAAGGAAGGAGAAGGTGACAAATCCCTAGCCTATTGGCGTCAGGTTCATGAGGATTTTTTCACAGACTGTTTGGGTGAAGTAGGACTGACTTTTACACCTGAAAGCAAGGTTTTTTTAGAAGAATTTCGCAAGGTCTACCCACTGTAGGCTATTAGAAGGAAGAAAGTTTTGGAAATCGCTGTCCAATCCTTTTTTCTCCAGCAAAACATGATATAATAAGTTTGTTTGAAGAAGAGCTTTAGCTCTTAAACTTAGATAGGAGAAAACTATGCAAGCAGTTGAACATTTTATTAAGCAATTTGTTCCTGAACATTATGATTTATTTTTAGACTTGAGTCGTGAGACCAAGACTTTTTCAGGAAAGGTGACCATCACTGGTCAAGCACAGAGTGACCGTATTTCCCTTCATCAAAAAGACTTGGAAATCGCTTCTGTAGAAGTTGCAGGTCAAGCTCGTCCATTTACAGTTGACCATGACAATGAAGCCCTTCATATTGAACTTGCGGAAGCAGGTCAAGTTGAAGTGGTTATCGCTTTCTCAGGAAAAATTACAGACAACATGACAGGGATTTACCCTTCTTATTACACAGTTGATGGAGTCAAGAAGGAAGTCTTGTCAACTCAGTTCGAGAGCCATTTTGCGCGCGAAGCCTTCCCATGTGTGGATGAGCCAGAAGCTAAAGCAACTTTTGATCTCTCTCTACGTTTTGACCAAGCAGAAAATGAATTGGCCTTGTCTAACATGCCAGAAATCGATGTTGAAAACCGTAAGGAAACAGGTATCTGGAAGTTTGAGACAACACCTCGTATGTCTTCTTACTTGTTGTCCTTTGTTGCAGGTGATTTGCAAGGTGTGACGGCTAAAACTAAAAACGGTACTCTTGTAGGTGTCTACTCAACCAAAGCTCATCCATTATCTAATCTTGATTTCTCACTGGACATCGCCGTTCGCTCTATCGAGTTTTACGAAGATTACTACGGAGTTAAGTACCCAATTCCTCAATCTCTCCACATCGCCCTTCCTGACTTCTCAGCTGGTGCTATGGAAAACTGGGGTCTTGTGACCTACCGTGAAGTTTACTTGGTTGTGGATGAGAACTCAACCTTTGCCAGCCGTCAACAAGTTGCCCTTGTTGTAGCCCATGAATTGGCTCACCAATGGTTTGGGAATCTCGTAACGATGAAATGGTGGGATGACCTTTGGCTCAATGAAAGCTTTGCTAATATGATGGAGTACGTCTGTGTGGATGCTATTGAACCAAGCTGGAATATCTTTGAAGATTTCCAAACAGGTGGAGTACCTCACGCTCTTGAACGCGATGCGACTGATGGTGTTCAGTCTGTTCACGTCGAAGTTAAACATCCAGATGAAATCAATACGCTCTTTGACGGAGCTATCGTCTATGCCAAAGGAAGTCGCCTCATGCACATGCTTCGTCGTTGGCTAGGTGATGTCGATTTTGCCAAAGGTTTGCACGCCTACTTTGAAAAACATCAGTACAGCAATACAATTGGTCGTGACCTTTGGGATGCTCTTGGTCAAGCATCTGGCCGTGATGTTTCAGCCTTTATGGATTCTTGGTTGGAACAACCTGGTTATCCAGTTCTCACTGTCAAAGTTGAAAATGATGTCTTGAAGATTTCACAAAAACAATTCTTCATCGGTGAGAACGAAGATAAGAACCGTCTCTGGGTTGTGCCACTAAACAGCAACTGGAAAGGCTTGCCTGATACACTTGAAACTGAAAGTATCGAAATCCCTGGCTACGCAGCTCTTCTTGCTGAAAATGACGGAGCTCTTCGTCTCAACACTGAAAATACAGCCCACTACATTACAGACTATCAAGGAGGCTTATTAGATGCTGTTCTTGCTGACCTAGTTGAGCTTGATAACACAAGTAAACTGCAAATCGTCCAAGAACGTCGCTTGCTTGCTGAAGCAGGGCACATTTCTTATGCTGACTTGCTCCCAGTTCTTGATAAACTTGCTAAGGAAGAATCTTACCTTGTCGTTTCAGCTGTTTCTGAAGTAATTTCTGCTCTTGAGCGCTTTATCGATGAAGGAACAGAAGCTGAAAGAGCCTTCAAAGCCTTGGTTGCTAAATTGGCTCGTCACAACTATGACCGTCTTGGTTTTGAAGCTAAAGACGGAGAATCAGATGAGGATGAATTGGTTCGTCAGTTGGCTGTTTCTATGATGATTCGCTCAAATGGTGCAGAAGCTAGTCAAGTCGCTAGCCAAATCTTCGAAACACACAAGGAGAATCTTGCAGGACTTCCAGCAGCTATTCGCTCACAAGTTCTGATTAATGAGATGAAACATCATGAGACCAAAGACTTGTTAGCACTTTATCTTGATACTTATACTCACGCAACAGATGCTGTCTTTAAACGCCAGTTGGCAGCTGCTCTTGCTTACAGTACAGATGCGAACAATATCCAAACCTTGATTGCTTCTTGGAAGGACAAATTTGTGGTCAAACCACAAGACTTGTCTGCTTGGTATTACCAATTCCTAGCTCACCAAGCAACTCAGGAAACAGCTTGGTCTTGGGCGCGTGAAAACTGGGCTTGGATTAAGGCAGCTCTTGGTGGAGATATGAGCTTTGATAGCTTTGTTATCCTTCCTGCACACGTATTTAAGACTCAGCAACGCTTGGCAGAGTACAAGGAATTCTTTGAACCGCAACTTTCTGACCTTGCTCTTAGCCGTAACATCGGTATGGGAATCAAGGAAATTGCAGCGCGTGTTGACTTGATTAACCGTGAAAAAGCTGCAGTGGAAGCAGTCGTTCTTCAATACGGAAATTCATAAATGAGCCTAAAATAAAAAGAAAACTCAGCTATCTCATGTAATACTCTTCGAAAATCAAATTCAAACCACGTCAGCGTCGCCTTGCCGTACTCAAGTACAGCCTGCGGCTAGCTTCCTAGTTTGCTCTTTGATTTTCATTGAGTATAAAATGCAGAGAGTTGAGTTTTTTTTAAGGCAAATTTGGTATAATGGTTTTAATAAGGAGGAGTTTCTCATGATAAAAATCTTATTGGTTGAGGATGACCTAGGCCTGTCAAATTCAGTATTTGACTTTTTAGACGATTTTGCGGATGTCATGCAGGTATTTGATGGGGAAGAAGGTCTCTACGAAGCTGAAAGTGGCGTCTATGATTTGATTTTGCTCGATTTGATGTTGCCAGAAAAAAATGGCTTCCAAGTCTTGAAAGAATTGCGTGAAAAGGGAATTACGACTCCAGTTCTGATCATGACTGCCAAGGAAAGTTTGGATGACAAGGGACATGGATTTGAACTGGGAGCGGATGATTATCTGACCAAACCTTTCTACTTAGAAGAACTCAAAATGCGGATTCAAGCCCTTCTCAAACGTTCAGGCAAGTTTAATGAAAACACCTTGACTTATGGAAATATTGTGGTTAATTTGTCAACCAATACCGTTAAAGTCGAAGATACTCCTGTCGAATTGCTAGGTAAAGAGTTTGATTTATTAGTTTATTTCCTTCAAAATCAAAATGTTATTTTGCCTAAGACTCAGATTTTTGATCGTCTATGGGGATTTGATAGTGACACAACGATTTCGGTTGTCGAAGTCTATGTTTCAAAAGTCCGTAAGAAATTAAAAGGAACCACTTTTGCAGAGAATTTGCAAACCTTGCGCAGTGTTGGGTATATTTTAAAAGATGTTCAGTAAACTAAAAAAAACATGGTATGCGGATGATTTTAGTTATTTTATTCGCAACTTTGGTGTCTTCACTCTGATTTTCTCTACAATGACTCTGATTATTTTGCAGGTCATGCATTCGAGTCTCTATACTTCGGTAGATGATAAGCTTCATGGACTGAGTGAAAATCCTCAGGCAGTTATTCAGCTTGCTGTAAATAGGGCAACAGAAGAGATTAAAGATTTAGAGAATGCCGCTACAGATACTAGTAAGACTGAGATAAAACCCAATGTCAGTTCCAATACGGAGGTTATTCTTTTTGATAAGAATTTTACACAGCTCCTTTCTGGAAATCGATTTTTGGGATTGGATAAGATTAAGTTAGAGAAAAAAGAACTAGGCCATATCTATCAGATTCAGGTTTTTAATAGCTATGGACAAGAAGAAATCTATCGCATGATTTTGATGGAAACCAATATCAGTTCGGTTTCAACCAATATCAAGTATGCAGCTATCTTGATTAATACCAGTCAGTTGGAGCAGGCCAGTCAAAAGCACGAACAATTGATTGTGATTGTGATGGCAAGTTTCTGGATTTTGTCTTTACTTGCAAGTCTCTATCTAGCTAGGGTCAGTGTTAGGCCCCTGCTTGAGAGCATGCAGAAGCAACAGTCCTTTGTGGAAAATGCTAGTCATGAGTTACGAACTCCACTCGCAGTTTTGCAAAATCGCTTAGAGACCCTTTTTCGTAAGCCAGAAGCAACCATTATGGATGTGAGCGAAAGCATTGCCTCTAGTTTGGAAGAAGTCCGAAATATGCGTTTTTTGACGACAAACTTGCTGAACTTAGCTCGTAGAGATGATGGGATTAAACCGGAACTTGCAGAAGTTCCAACCAGTTTTTTCAATACGACTTTCACAAACTATGAGATGATTGCCTCGGAAAATGATCGTGTCTTCCGTTTTGAAAATCGGATTCATCGCACGATTGTCACAGACCAGCTTCTTCTGAAACAACTGATGACCATCTTATTTGATAATGCTGTCAAGTATACTGAAGAGGATGGTGAAATTGATTTTCTTATCTCGGCGACCGATCGCAATCTGTATTTACTTGTTTCTGATAATGGAGTCGGTATTTCGACAGAAGATAAGAAGAAAATTTTTGACCGTTTTTATCGAGTGGATAAGGCTAGAACCCGCCAAAAAGGTGGTTTTGGTTTAGGATTATCTCTGGCCAAGCAAATTGTAGATGCGCTTAAAGGAACCATTACTGTTAAAGATAATAAACCCAAGGGAACAATCTTTGAAGTGAAGATTGCTATCCACACACCATCGAAAAAGAAAAAATAAAAATATCGCTCCAGACGGGGCGATATTTTGGATTATGTGACTTTCAGTCCGTCTCGCTAAGTCAGGTGTGAGACAGGCAAACCACCCGTTTTAGGGGTGGTCATGATTTTTTATGACATAAAAATCTTGACAGATAAACTTAAAAAATGTAAACTATTTACTGGTTAATTAATTGGTTAAACAACCAATTTAGAAAACTATTTAATCAAGTAAAGGAAGTTAAGAAAAAGCTTCATCATTTATTGAAATGAGGGATTTATGAAATTCAGTAAAAAGTATATAGCAGCTGGATCAGCTGTTATCGTATCCTTGAGTCTTTGCGCCTATGCACTGAACCAGCATCGCTCGCAGGAAAATAAGGACGATAATCGTGTATCTTATGTGGATGGCAGCCAGTCAAGTCAGAAAACTGAAAACCTGACACCAGATCAGGTTAGCCAGAAAGAAGGAATTCAGGCTGAGCAAATTGTCATCAAAATTACAGATCAGGGCTATGTGACGTCACACGGTGACCACTATCATTACTATAATGGGAAAGTTCCTTATGATGCCCTCTTTAGTGAAGAACTCTTGATGAAGGATCCAAACTACAAACTTAAGGATGGAGATATTGTCAATGAGGTCAAGGGTGGTTATATCATCAAGGTCGATGGAAAATATTATGTCTACCTGAAAGATGTAGCTCATGCTGATAATGTTCGAACTAAGGATGAAATCAATCGTCAAAAACAAGAACACGTCAAAGATAATGAGAAGGTCAGCTCTGATGTTGCTGTAGCAAGGTCTCAGGGACGCTATACGACAGATGATGGTTATGTCTTTAATCCAGCTGATATTATCGAAGATACTGGTGATGCTTATATCGTTCCTCACGGAGGACACTATCACTACATTCCAAAAAGTGATTTGTCTGCTAGTGAATTAGCAGCCGCTAAAGCTCATTTAGCTGGCAAAAATACGCAACCAAGTCAGCTAAGCTATTCTTCAGCAGCTAGTGACAATAACACGCAATCTGTAGCACAAGGATCAACTAGCAAGCCAGAAAGCAAAACTGAAAATCTTCAAAGTCTTTTGAAAGAACTCTATGATTCGCCTAGTGACCAACGTTACAGTGAATCAGATGGTTTAGTTTTTGACCCTGCTAAGATTGTCAGTCGTACACCAAATGGAGTTGCGATTCCGCATGGCGACCATTATCACTTTATTCCTTACAGCAAGCTCTCTCCTTTAGAAGAAAAGATTGCTAGAATGGTGCCTATCGGTGGTACTGGTTCTACGATTTCTACAAATGAAAAACCTAATAAAGTAGCGTCTAGTCTAGGAAGTCTTCCAAGTAATCCATCTATATTGAATAATGCTTCTTCAATGTTAAATAAGGAAATTTCTTCAACATCTGATGGTTATATCTTTAATCCTAAAGATATTGTCGAAGAAACAGCTACAGCTTATATTGTCAGACATGGTGATCATTTCCATTACATTCTTAAGCCGAATCAAATTGGACAACCGACTCTTCCAAACAATGGTCTAGCAACACCTTCTCCATCTCTTCCAATCAATCCAGGAATTTCACATGAGGAACATGAAGAAGATGGACATGGCTTTGATGCTAATCGTATTATTGCGGAAGATGAGCAAGGCTTTATTATGAGTCATGGTGATCATAACCATTACTTCTTCAAGAAGGATTTGACTGCTGATCAAATCAAGGCAGCGCAAGAACACTTGAAAGGTGTAACTCCAGCAACACCAAGCCCAGCCAATGATGATCACGATGGCGATGAGCATGACCACCATCATGGTGAAGATCATGATCATGGTTTTGATGCCAATCGTGTCATCAGTGAGGATGAACAAGGCTTTGTCATGTCACACGGAGATCACAATCATTTCTTCTTTAAGAAAGATTTGACAGCAGAGCAAATTAAGGCCGCACAGGATCATCTGAAAACACATCATGGTGTAGAACCTGTAAAACCTCTTGCTAAAACAGTAGAGTCTTTCTCAAGAGATGCTAGTGATGAAGAAAAGATTGCTTATATCTCTAAAACTTATGGCGTTCCACTTGAAGCTATTAGAATTTCAAACGGATTCTTTGTTTTTGGAAATCCAGACCAAGCCTACGATCCAACTCATATCCATCCCTATGCTGTTCGTAAAGAACACGTTCGACTGCCACTCCAAACTGGCAATCCAGAACTTGATTTCCTAAATGAACTCTATACCACTGCTTTGAGAGATGGTGTGTCTCCGTACAGCTTACAGGTAGAAAATGGTAGTTTTGTGATTCCTCATGGCGACCACAATCACTACATCAAGGTGCAAACTAAGGGCTATGAAGTAGCTTTGAAAAACAAGATTCCAGCTCTACAATCCAACTACCAACCTGGAGCTTTTGATGAGAAGGCAGTCTTGGAAAAAGTAGATCAACTTTTAACTGATAGCAGAAGCATCTACAAAGACAAGCCTATCGAACAAAGACAGATTGAGTTAGCCTTAGGTCAGTTTACTGAAAACATAAAGAAACTGGCAACTAACTCTACAGCAGGTTATCTTGCGACACTGGATCTCTTTGATAAGCAATATATCCATATTGATGAAAGTGTCAAACCTGTTGAAACAAGTGATTTAGATAAGAAATATCAGGCCTTGATTGATAAAATCAATACACTGGATACAGACTCTTATGGACTTCCAAAGAAAGATCTTCTCGTTCGACTCCAAGAAGCTAAATTGGCTAAAGATGAGGCTGGTTTAGCAGCGGTTGAATCACAACTTCAAGCCTTGCAAGACTTTAATGACCGAACAGGTGTTACAACTGTGGAATACATCAAGTACTTCTACGAACACGTAAATGACGGTCGTTTGAGTGATGAACTTCGAAACAAAGTAGCTCAGTTGACTTGGACTTTGTATCAATCTCAATCCTTCCTTAAGGCAGCAGAATTGAACAAATTATTCCCAAGCATCTATCAAGCAAAACAAGAAGTGGAAGAAGCTTTGAAAGCTCAGCCAACTACTGCGAAATCAAGTCAGACAGTTCTAGATACTGAAAAAGTTGATAATCAAAGTGCCAAGACAGCTATTTATGGCTTCTTGAAAGAATTGTACGGAGACTTTATGCCTGAAGAGCATATGAATCATGTCAGCAAGGAACAAGTAGAAAGTCTTTTGAGCAAGGCAACTCAACTCTTAGAGCAAATCCAAGAAGAAGGAATCAGACAATCTTTGGGAGAAGAAGTAGAAAATCTCAAAGCTGCTACAAACAAGGCTGATGCAGACTTGGATGAAGTAAACAGTCAGGTAAAAGATGTCTTGACTCGTATCGCTAGTGTCCTTCAACAAGAGAAGGAAAATGCTGATCAAGATCCTCAGACACTTGTACTCTATCAAAAACTTTACAATATCCTCATGTCACTTCACGCTTACTTAGAAAACAATAAGGGTTCTGATGAGGACTTTGATAAGGTGGATGCTCTACTAGATCAACTTTCTGCTAAGAGCAAAGATAAGGCTGCTTTACTTGAATTGACAAAAGCTATTCTGATCTTGAATCAGGAAATCAAGTCAAAATCAAGCGCGAGTGAAGAAGCAAGTCCAGCAACAAATGCTGAAGCAAATGGTGATAAGACAAGTGCTGAGAACCAACCAAACGCAGCTGCAGAATCTAACAGTGAAACTGCCAGCGACGAAAACAAACCGAGCAACGCAACAGATTCTAAATCTGCTGAATCAGTTCCAGAAAAGGAAACAACAGAATCTACAACAAGTACTGGAAATCAAGAAAAACCAGTAGAATAAAAAAGTTGGTAGATAAAAAAGTTTGTGGTCGTAGATCTAGGAGATTTTCCCATTCAAGGCTGTTTCCTATTTCTCATTGTAATTATAAACCATGGCAACATAAGAAAACGAGCATTTCCAACTGAGGAGGTGCTCGTTTTTTGATAGTTAGAAGTAGTTTTTATCCGTCTATTTAGAGTTGATTACAAGAAATGATTGACTTGAATGTGGATATAAGATTTATTCACTGATTATAATGTTTAAATAGCGCTCCAAAGCAAAGAATTATCCTCATGAGTATGAATCTTATAAATTAACTAGTTCCAAACCATGTTCTGTCAAGCGATAGATGATCGAGCAAACTTCTTTTAAGAAACGACGGTCATGTGAAACAGTGATGAGACCGCCAGGATAAGTGGCAAAGAGTTTTCTGATTTGGGGTTGAGAAGTGGGAGAAAAGTTTCGTGTGGGCTCATCCAGAAGGAGAAAGTTTGGTTTGCGCAGCACTAAATCCAAAAGCAGAAGTTTCCCCTGTTGCCCGCCGGATAAGGAGCGAATTTGATGTTGCATTTCTGGATAACTGAAATTGAGACTAGCTAAGTGAGATTGGATTTTCTGCAGTTCCTCTTTTTCACCAGTTTTGCTAAGATAGGCTATTGGTGATAAATCCAATTGCAGTTTTTTGTAGTAATCTTGTGGCATAAAACCAAGTAAAATCTCTCTTTTTTGACTTAGCAGTTGTTGAAACTTGGCTAAAAGAGTTGATTTCCCCATACCATTTGGGCCAATGATACCTATTTTTTCTTGACCACGGACAGTTAGTTGTAGTTCCTGAACCAAAACACGGTCGTCAATGGACAAATTTTCTTTTTCCAGTTGGATTAAGACTTTAGAGGCCGGTAATGGTTGGATGTCTGAGAAGAAAAGTCTGATTTCTTCCTCTTCAAGTGGTTTTTGGGTCATGGACTGAGCTGTCTTTTCAAAGCGTTTTTCTTGAGAGAGGACAGTTTTCATCTTTTTAGCCAATAGGCGACCGGCAGTACTGTCTTTAGTAGCTCGAAGCGCAGTTTCTACATTTTGCTTGACTCGCCGATGTTTTTCCATGGTTTTATCGTAGGCTCTTTGGTCGTTGGCTGCTTGCTGGCTTTGTCTGGCAAAATTAGCCTTTCTCTGCTCACTATAACTATTATAGTCTAAATGCTCTACTAGTGTTTCCGTTTCTTTACGGTGCTTGACCAGCCGCAAGTGGACAATAGTGTCTGCCGTTTCAGAAAGAAAGTCCTCATCATGGGAAATGAAAATAACGGTTTGCCTCATCTTCTGTATCTGTCTTTTTAGCCAATCAACCGTCTCAAGGTCTAGGTCATTTGAAGGTTCATCTAAAAATAGAATCTCAAAGGGTTTGGCTAACTCATGGATGAGCTGAATTTTCAAAGCTTCGCCCCCTGATAGACTGCCAATCTCTTGGTTGCTAGCGAAACGATTGCTATCAAAATGCAATTCCTCAGCCAAACGATAGAGGATACTGTAGTCTAAATCAATAGTATCTAAAAAGAAGTAGTCGTGTAAAGTTTTCTTTTTCAGGTCCTCAGGGACTTTTTGAGGAATGTAGGATATTGATTGATAATCAGATTGAATGTCTCCCCTGATAGTGAAATCAGGCAAAGCTTCCCCCATTAAAGTTTTAAGCAAGGTTGATTTGCCATTTCCTTCTTCTCCAATAATAGCTACCTTTTCCCCGTCTTGGATGGTCATGCTTAGGTCAGAGACAAGGTCTCGTAAATCTTTGTTTTGAGTGATGGTTAGGTGATTGATTTTTATCATATGATTGTCCTTTCTAGAATGTTGATATTGCATAACAAAAAGCTCTACTTTACCTAGTAGAGCCAAAGTTTATGTCAAAAAAACTCTATTAATACTCTTCGAAAATCTCTTCAAACCACGTCAGCGTCGCCTTACCGTAGATATATGTAACTGACTTCGTCAGTCTTATCTACAACCTCAAAGCAGTGCTTTGAGCAACCTGTGGCTCGCTTCCTAGTTTGCTCTTTGATTTTCATTGAGTATAAAATGCCAGAAGAAAGAGCATAAAAGAGTACACAAAAAGAGACAAAAACAAGATCTACTAAATAAAGGTTCTTTATTTGATAGACTTAGTTGTTCATGTCTCCCTTACCTCCGAGTATTAGTATCTTTATACTATACCTTTAAGGAAATTTTGTCAACAGAAAACTGGAAATTCCAAGTTCTAAAATCCAAAAACAGGTCCATAAAGAGTCAGTACGTGTTTGACATGCTCGTAATGGAATTTGTCGTAGTTTCGCCAAGCAATGCGTGCTTGGTCGTTCAGTTTTAGGCTACCAAGGCCTATCAGAAGACTGGTACGTTGGTAAAATTTCTCAAGGTCGATTAAGATACTGTTGTTCAACTTTTCCGCTTTTTTGAGCTCTTGCAGAGTAGTATTTAGCAGCTCTTGCAGTCGAATATCATCTGCCGTACCTTGTTTACAGTTTTGGTAGCTTTTATTTAACTCGGATAGGAGTTGGGTTGCATTTGTAATGAGTTCTTTGTCTTCCATGTGAGCATCCTCCTTGCTATCATGTATTATTGTCTATAGTATAGCACCAAAAAATATAGTGATAAATATATTAAAAAATCGGATTTTAATTATAAAGTTTGGTGGGCTGATTTGTAGGCTTTTCATGGTATAATCAAGAGAGTAAATCTTTATGGAGGAAGTATGAAATTAAATATTCAAGAAATTCGTAAGCAGTCTGAAGGCTTGCATTTTGAACAAACGTTATACCTAGCCGCAGACCTGCGTGCACGTAATCAAGAAATTTTAGATGTGAGAGATATTCTTGCTGTTGGGAAAGTACAGTACGAAGACCGTATGTATTTCTTAGATTATCAGTTATCTTATACCATTGTTCTTGCTTCAAGTCGCAGTATGAAGCCAGTTGAGTTGGCTGAATCTTATCCAGTAACGGAAGTTTTCATGGAAGGAGCAACCAACCAGTTGGATCAAGAAGTTTTAGATGATGATTTGGTCTTGCCTATCGAAAATGGAGAACTAGACCTTGCTGAGAGCGTGTCAGACAATATCCTACTGAACATTCCTATCAAGGTCTTGACGGCTGAAGAAGAAGCTGGTCAAGGTTTTGTGTCAGGAAATGACTGGCAAATCATGACAGAGGAAGAATATCAGGCCCAACAAGCAGTTAAGAAAGAAGAAAACAGTCCTTTTGCTGGCTTACAAGGACTATTTGATGGAGACGAATAATGGTCTTATCAAAAAAACGAGCACGAAAGGTGCTAGAAGAAATCATTGCCCTCTTTCCAGATGCCAAGCCCAGTCTTGACTTTACCAATCATTTTGAACTACTGGTTGCGGTCATGTTGTCAGCTCAGACGACAGATGCAGCAGTAAATAAGGCCACACCAGGTCTCTTTGCTGCCTTTCCAACGCCACAAGCCATGTCTGTTGCGACAGAGGGTGAGATTGCTTCACACATTTCTCGCCTGGGACTGTATCGGAATAAGGCTAAATTCCTTAAAAAATGTGCCCAACAGTTACTAGATGATTTTGATGGTCAAGTCCCTCAAACACGTGAGGAATTAGAAAGTTTAGCAGGTGTTGGTCGCAAGACGGCCAATGTTGTCATGAGTGTGGGATTTGAGATTCCAGCTTTTGCAGTGGATACTCATGTGGAGCGTATTTGTAAGCACCACGATATCGTTAAAAAGTCAGCGACACCACTTGAGGTGGAAAAGCGGGTCATGGATATCTTACCACCTGAGCAGTGGTTAGCAGCCCATCAGGCCATGATTTATTTTGGAAGAGCCATTTGTCATCCTAAAAATCCAGAGTGTGACCAGTACCCGCAGTTATATGATTTTAGCAATTTATAAGATGGGGAATCAAAAGTTTTTGCTTGATTTTAAGCATGCTTTGTGCTATAGTAATTGATAACTAAATATTCCTTTAAACCTGTCCCGTGAGGCAGGCAAGGAGAACGATTAAGTAGTAGGGTGAAGTCTATACTGTTTGCAGTAGGGCTTACTTAGCTATACATTTCAAGTCTCCTTGTTTAAGGAGACTTTTCTTTTTGGAGGTTTGTCATGAAGACAAAAGAAGTTGTAGACGAATTGACCGTCAAACGAGCGATTACGCGTATTACATATGAGATTATCGAACGCAACAAAGATTTGAATAAAATCGTCTTGGCTGGTATTAAAACTCGCGGCGTCTTTATCGCCCACCGAATCCAAGAACGTTTGGAGCAACTAGAAAATCTTTCAGTTCCTGTTGTGGAATTGGATACGAAACCTTTCCGTGATGATGTTAAAAGTGGAGAAGATACTTCTTTGGTTTCTGTCGATGTGACAGACCGCGAAGTTATCTTGGTGGATGATGTACTCTATACAGGTCGTACCATCCGTGCTGCTATTGATAATATTGTCGGTCATGGTCGTCCTGCGCGCGTGAGTTTAGCAGTTCTAGTCGATCGTGGACATAGAGAATTGCCAATCCGTCCAGATTACGTTGGAAAAAATATCCCAACCAGTCGTTCTGAAGAAATCATCGTAGAGATGGCAGAACTTGATGGCCAAGACAGAGTTCTGATTACTGAAGAAGCTTAGAAAGCTAAAGGAGTAGCCATGTCAGAAAATCAACAAGCATTGAACCATGTGGTGTCCATGGAAGACCTCACTGTCGATCAAGTGATGAAATTGATCAAGCGAGGAATTGAGTTTAAAAATGGAGCTCAGCTTCCTTATGAAGACCATCCGATTGTTTCCAATCTTTTCTTTGAGGATTCTACACGGACGCATAAGTCCTTCGAAGTGGCAGAGATTAAACTGGGGCTGGAACGACTTGACTTTGATGTGAAGACTAGTTCGGTTAATAAGGGTGAGACACTTTATGATACCATCCTGACTCTGTCTGCCTTAGGAGTGGATGTCTGTGTGATTCGTCACCCAGAGGTTGACTACTACAGAAAGTTAATTGCTAGTCCCACGATTACGACTTCCATCATCAATGGTGGAGATGGTTCGGGCCAACACCCTAGCCAGAGCTTGCTTGATTTGATGACCATTTATGAGGAATTTGGCCACTTTGAGGGTCTCAAGGTTGCGATTGCAGGTGACTTGGACCACTCACGCGTTGCCAAATCTAATATGCAGATTTTGAAACGCTTGGGAGCTGAACTTTACTTTGCTGGACCTGAGGAATGGAGAAGTCAAGAGTTTGCAGACTATGGACAGTTTGTAACTATTGATGAAATCATTGATCAGGTGGATGTCATGATGTTTCTCCGTGTGCAACATGAACGCCATGATAGTGGAGCTGTCTTTTCAAAAGAAGACTACCATGCCCAACATGGCTTGACTCAAGAACGTTATGACCGTTTGAAAGAAACAGCAATCCTCATGCACCCAGCTCCAGTCAACCGTGATGTAGAAATCGCAGACCACTTGGTTGAAGCACCAAAATCACGGATTGTCCAACAAATGACCAATGGTGTCTTTGTTCGAATGGCAATCTTAGAATCCGTATTGGCGAGTAGAAACGCCAACTAAAACACAAGACGTTAAAAGACGCCAGTGAGCGTCCACGAGAGGTGAAAATATGACAAAAAGACTTCTAGTATTAGAAGATGGCACAGTTTTTGAAGGCAAGGCCTTCGGAGCAGATATTGATGTAACAGGCGAAATCGTCTTTAATACAGGCATGACCGGCTACCAAGAATCCATTACAGACCAGTCTTATAATGGACAAATCTTGACCTTTACCTATCCTTTGGTAGGAAATTATGGAATTAACCGTGATGATTACGAATCCATCATTCCAACTTGTAAGGGAGTTGTTGTTTTCGAAGAAGCGCGTAGAGCAAGCAACTGGCGAAATCAAATGACGCTGGATGAATTTTTGAAAGCCAAGAAAATTCCAGGTATTTCAGGAATTGATACACGTGCTCTTACTAAGATTATCCGTAAGCATGGTACTATGCGTGCAACCTTGACCCATGTTGGGGACAGTATGGACCATGTGACGGACCAGCTTCAAGCGACAGTCTTGCCGACAGACAATATTAAGCAGGTTTCTACTAAAACTTCCTATCCAGCTCCAGGAGTTGGTTTAAGCGTAGTGCTAGTGGACTTTGGTCTCAAGCACTCAATCCTACGTGAACTTTCTAAGCGTAACTGTAACGTGACGGTTGTTCCTTATTCAACAACGGCGGAAGAAATTCTCCATCTCAATCCTGACGGAGTTATGTTGTCAAACGGTCCAGGTAACCCAGAAGACGTTCCACAAGCACTGGATATGATTCGCGGTGTGCAAGGGAAAATTCCAATCTTTGGTATTTGTATGGGACACCAACTCTTTGCTATGGCAAACGGAGCTAAGACTTACAAGATGAAGTTTGGTCACCGTGGCTTTAACCATGCAGTACGTGAGATTGCTACAGGCCGTGTAGACTTTACTAGCCAGAACCATGGTTATGCAGTCAGCCGTGAGGACTTGCCAGAGCACTTGATTATCACCCACGAAGAAATCAATGACAAGTCAGTTGAAGGAGTTCGTCACAGATACCAACCTGCTTTCTCTGTTCAATACCATCCAGATGCAGCCCCTGGTCCACACGACGCTAGCTACCTATTTGACGAGTTTATCGAGATGATGGAAGCTTTTAAACAATCAAACTAAGAACGAGTAAAAGCTCGTCGGAGAATTTATTTAACTGAACACGGACGGAAAGCTCGGAATTTAGAGAAACCAACTTGGATTGTCAATCCTTCCTTAGTTTCCTAAAATTCAATCGCTTTCTATTCGTCCTTTGTATCTTATTTAATGTCGCTCTGTGAGGCGACGAATAGAAAGGCAGGTCGTTTCTTTTAGTCGCTATCAGGCGAACTAAAAACTCCCTGCACTAGATTTTTTACCGAAAAGTATCGTTTCGCTAAAAAATCGTTGGAGAATTTATTTAATGTCGCCCTGAGAGGCGACGAATAGAAAGGAGAAGATACATTGTTCGCGGAAGTGAACACGCCCTAAGAACTGTGTGAAAAAGCTAAACATCGTCTCGACGCTGAAGGCGTCTGCACCGAGTTTCCTATTTTCACTGTGTTCTTTACGGGCTTTGTATCATAAACTATGCCTAAACGTACTGATATTCAAAAAATTATGGTGATTGGTTCTGGTCCGATTATTATTGGTCAGGCCGCTGAGTTTGACTACGCTGGGACCCAGGCTTGCTTGTCGTTGAAAGAGGAAGGGTATGAGGTTGTCTTGGTTAACTCAAATCCTGCAACCATCATGACGGATAAAGAGATTGCAGACAAGGTCTACATCGAACCGATTACACTTGAGTTCGTGACACGTATTCTTCGTAAGGAACGTCCAGATGCCTTGCTTCCAACCCTTGGTGGACAAACTGGTCTTAATATGGCCATGGAATTGTCTAAAAATGGTATCCTTGATGAGCTTGGTGTTGAGCTTCTGGGAACTAAATTATCTGCCATTGACCAAGCGGAGGACCGTGATCTCTTTAAACAATTGATGGAAGAGCTCAACCAACCAATTCCAGAATCTGAAATTGTTAACACTGTCGAAGAAGCAGTCGCCTTTGCAGCGACAATTGGCTACCCAGTTATCGTTCGTCCAGCCTTTACCCTTGGTGGTACTGGTGGTGGTATGTGTGCCAACGAGGAAGAATTGCGTGAAATCGCTGAAAATGGTTTGAAATTGTCACCTGTTACCCAATGTTTGATTGAGCGTTCAATCGCAGGTTTCAAGGAAATCGAATACGAAGTGATGCGAGACTCAGCTGATAATGCTTTGGTTGTTTGTAACATGGAAAACTTTGATCCAGTTGGGATTCACACAGGGGATTCCATTGTATTTGCCCCTGCCCAAACCATGTCAGACTATGAAAACCAAATGCTTCGTGACGCGAGCTTGAGCATCATTCGTGCCCTTAAGATTGAAGGGGGATGTAACGTTCAGCTAGCCCTTGATCCCCACAGCTTCAAGTACTATGTCATCGAAGTAAACCCTCGTGTATCACGTTCGTCAGCCCTTGCTTCTAAAGCGACAGGTTATCCAATTGCCAAATTGGCTGCCAAGATTGCAGTTGGTTTGACTTTGGATGAGGTCATCAACCCAGTTACAGGTTCAACCTATGCCATGTTTGAGCCTGCCCTTGACTACGTAGTTGCCAAGATTCCACGTTTCCCATTTGACAAGTTTGAAAAGGGAGAACGCCGTCTTGGTACCCAGATGAAGGCAACTGGAGAAGTTATGGCCATCGGTCGTAACATCGAGGAATCTCTTCTTAAGGCTTGCCGCTCCCTTGAAATTGGGGTGCACCACAATGAAATGCCTGAACTTGCAGCAGTTTCTGATGATGCCTTGATTGAAAAAGTTGTCAAAGCCCAAGATGACCGTCTCTTCTATGTGTCAGAAGCCATTCGCCGTGGCTACACACCAGAAGAAATTGCAGAGCTTACAAAAATCGATATCTTTTATCTCGATAAACTCCTACATATCTTTGAAATTGAGCAGGAGTTGGGTGCCCATCCACAAGATATTGAAGTTTTGAAAATAGCTAAACTTAATGGCTTCTCAGACCGTAAGATTGCTGAACTATGGAAAACGACTGCTGATCACGTTCGCCAACTTCGCTTGGAAAACAAGATTGTTCCAGTTTATAAGATGGTAGATACTTGTGCGGCAGAATTTGACTCTGAAACACCATATTTCTATTCAACTTATGGTTGGGAAAATGAATCTATCAAATCTGAAAAAGAATCTGTACTGGTCCTAGGTTCTGGTCCAATCCGTATCGGTCAAGGGGTTGAGTTTGACTACGCCACTGTTCACTCTGTTAAGGCGATTCAAGCTGCTGGTTATGAAGCAATCATCATGAACTCAAATCCAGAGACAGTTTCTACAGACTTTTCTGTATCAGATAAGCTCTACTTTGAACCATTGACTTTCGAAGATGTTATGAACGTCATTGATTTGGAACAACCAAAAGGTGTTATCGTTCAGTTTGGTGGTCAGACAGCCATTAACCTTGCGGAGCCATTGGCAAAAGCAGGTGTGACCATCCTTGGTACACAGGTTGCTGACTTGGACCGCGCGGAAGACCGTGACCTCTTTGAGCAAGCTCTTAAAGACTTAGATATTCCTCAGCCACCAGGACAAACGGCTACCAATGAAGAAGAAGCAGTTCTTGCAGCTCGCAAGATTGGGTTCCCAGTTCTTGTCCGCCCATCTTATGTCTTGGGTGGACGTGCCATGGAAATCGTTGAAAACGAAGAGGACCTCCGTTCTTACATGCGTACCGCTGTTAAGGCTAGTCCAGACCACCCAGTGCTTGTTGACTCATACATCGTTGGGCAAGAGTGTGAAGTTGATGCCATTTCAGACGGAGAAAATGTTCTTATCCCTGGTATCATGGAGCATATCGAACGTGCCGGTGTCCACTCAGGTGACTCAATGGCCGTTTATCCTCCACAAACCTTGTCGCAAAAGGTGCAAGAAACAATCGCAGACTATACTAAACGCCTAGCAATTGGTCTTAACTGTCTTGGAATGATGAACATCCAGTTTGTTATTAAGGATGAAAAAGTCTACGTTATTGAGGTCAATCCACGTGCCAGCCGTACCGTTCCATTCCTTTCTAAGGTTACCAATATTCCTATGGCTCAGGTAGCGACCAAGCTCATTCTTGGTCAAAGTTTATCAGAACTTGGCTACCAAGATGGTCTTTACCCTGAAAGCACTCGCGTTCATATCAAGGCACCTGTCTTCTCCTTCACGAAACTAGCTAAGGTAGATAGCTTACTCGGGCCTGAAATGAAGTCAACAGGTGAAGTTATGGGTTCTGATACGACTTTGGAAAAAGCTCTCTATAAAGCCTTTGAAGCTTCTTACTTACACTTGCCAACCTTTGGTAACGTTGTATTTACCATCGCTGATGATGCAAAAGAAGAAGCCTTGGACTTAGCTCGTCGTTTCCAAAATATTGGCTATGGAATCCTCGCGACAGAAGGGACAGCAACCTTCTTTGCCAGTCATGGCTTGCAAGCCCAACCTGTTGGTAAGATTGGTGATGACGATAAGGATATTCCAAGCTTTGTTCGTAAAGGAAGAATTCAAGCTATCATTAATACAGTAGGAACCAAACGAACTGCAGACGAAGATGGTGAGCAGATTCGCCGTTCAGCTATTGAACACGGAGTGCCCCTCTTCACAGCCCTAGATACAGCTAACGCCATGCTCAAAGTATTGGAAAGCCGTAGTTTTGTTACAGAAGCAATCTAGTTTAGAAAAGTTTTTCACAGTTTAAAAGCCAGCGTCAGAAAACGCTGGCTTTTGCGATATTAGTTCATGCTATTCAACTATCAGTTCTTCACTCAATGATAATTATGAATTGTGATACGATAAGAATAAATTGAGAATGGTTTATGATGTTAATCGTTCCCCTTTTTTGTAATTCTAGTATATCAGAGTCAATATATATTTGTATGGTACTACCTTTTGCAAAAATGGCTATTTCAGGTGAAAAAAACGACATTTCAGATTTTCTGTTCCAGAAATAGCTATCGCTATGATATAATTATTTTATGATTATTACTATTCCTATAAAAAACCAAAAAGATATTGGCACACCATCTGATTCAGTCGTTGTTCTCGGCTATTTTGATGGTATACACAAGGGGCATCAAGAATTATTTCGTGTTGCCAATAAGGCTGCGAGAAAGGATTTATTGCCTATCGTGGTTATGACCTTTAATGAATCACCAAAGATTGCTTTAGAGCCTTATCATCCTGATCTGTTTTTGCATATTTTGAACCCTGCTGAACGTGAGAGGAAACTAAAGCGTGAAGGCGTAGAAGAATTATATCTCCTTGATTTTAGTAGTCAATTCGCTAGTCTCACGGCAGAAGAATTTTTTGCAACTTATATCAAGGCTATGAATGCCAAAATTATTGTTGCAGGTTTTGATTATACATTTGGTTCTGACCAAAAAACGGCAGAAGACTTAAAGGATTACTTTGATGGAGAAGTCATTATCGTTCCACCTGTAGAAGATGAGAAAGGAAAGATTAGTTCAACTCGTATCCGTCAAGCTATTTTAGATGGAAATGTGAAAGAAGCAGGAGAACTTTTGGGGGCACCGCTTCCATCAAGAGGTATGGTGGTTCATGGTAATGCTCGTGGTCGTACGATTGGTTATCCAACAGCTAATTTAGTGCTTTTAGACCGTACTTATATGCCAGCAGATGGCGTTTATGTCGTTGATGTTGAGATTCAAAGACAGAAGTATCGTGCTATGGCTAGTGTCGGGAAAAACGTGACCTTTGATGGAGAAGAAGCACGTTTTGAAGTCAATATTTTTGATTTTAATCAAGATATTTATGGGGAAACCGTCATGGTTTATTGGCTTGATCGCATTCGAGATATGACAAAATTTGATTCTGTTGACCAATTAGTGGATCGGTTAAAGGCTGATGAAGAAGTAGCTCGAAATTGGTCTTGAGCGTTTTAGAAAACAAAAAAGAGGTTGTCTGTAACCCAAAAGATAGATGATGTAGTCTAACTTTTGAGGTCACGACATTACCTCTTTTTATTCTTTTTCAAAGGTAAATCCTTCTCCAAGGATTTCGTGGGCTTCTGTAATAGTTATAAAGGCTTGAGGATCGATTCGATGAATCATTTCCTTCATTTTCACAATCTCATTTCTACCGACAATACAGTAGATAATTTTCAAATCTTTTTGACTATAGTAGCCTTGACCAGAAATAAAAGTAACGCCTCTTCCTAGGTCATCATTAATCGCCTTAGCAAGTTGGTCAGGACGTTTTGTGATAATCATAAAACCTTTACCAGCATAGCCACCTTCTCCAATCAAATCAATGACACGCGAAACGATAAAATCAAATAAGAGCGTGTAGGAAACCAATCTCAAGTCCTTGAAGATTAGGAGAATGAGCATGAGAATACAAAAATCTAAGATAAAAAGTAGTTTCCCCATTGATATATGAGTGTATTTGTTGAGAATACGAGCTAGAATATCAGTTCCGCCAGTTGTACCTCCAGCATTAAAAATAATTCCAAGGCCAATTCCCAATAGGATTCCTGCTATAAGGGCTGTGATCAGTAAATCACCTTGAAGGTCAATATGAAGAGGAATACGCTCAAAAAAAGCCAACCAGGCAGACAAAGATAAGGTTCCTAGCAAACTAGAATAGAGGGATTTGGCTCCAAATATTTTCCAAGCTAGGATGAAAAGGGGAATGTTAATCAGCAAGTTCATGAGCGAAACAGGGATTTTAAAAAGATAAAAGGTGATGAGGGTAATACCTGTCGCCCCTCCTTCAAAGAGATGATGAGGAACTACAAAATAAGTCAGCCCAAAAGCATAAATAGCAGCTCCTAATAAAATGGTTAAAATGGGGTAAATTTTTTTAATCATAGGACACCTCTTTTCTTATAAGTAGATTATATCAAATTTTTAAGGAAAATTTGAGTGACTCCATTAGGATTTTTAATCTTTTTTTGATATAATTAGAAGTAAGAAAACCAATCTGAATCCTAAAATAGAAAGATTGATACTATGACAAAAATTAAGATTGTAACCGATTCATCTGTTACTATTGAACCAGAACTAGTAAAGCAATTAGATATTACAATTGTTCCATTATCTGTAATGATTGATAATGTTGTTTATTCTGATGCTGATTTGAAAGAAGAAGGTAAATTTCTTCACTTGATGCAAGAAAGTAAGAATCTTCCTAAGACAAGTCAACCACCTGTAGGTGTCTTCGCTGAAGTTTTTGAAGACCTATGCAAGGATGGTAGTCAGATTCTTGCTATTCATATGTCCCATGCCCTTTCTGGTACTGTAGAAGCAGCACGCCAAGGTGCCAGCCTATCTACTGCCGACGTGACAGTTATTGACAGTTCCTTCACTGACCAAGCCTTGAAATTCCAAGTTGTTGAGGCTGCAAAATTAGCGCAAGAAGGCAAAGAGTTGGAGGAAATTTTAACTCGCATAGAAGAGGTTAAAAACCACACAGAACTCTATATTGGTGTTTCGACTTTGGAAAATCTTGTTAAAGGTGGACGAATTGGCCGTGTAACTGGATTGTTGAGTTCTCTTCTTAATATCCGTGTTGTCATGCAAATGAAAGACCATGAATTGCAGCCAATGGTTAAAGGTCGTGGAGCTAAAACCTTTAAAAAATGGTTAGATGAGTTGACAACATCTCTCTCTGAACGTTCTGTAGCAGAGATTGGAATTTCATATTCTGGTAGTGCTGATTGGGCAAAAGAGATGAAAGAAAGCTTACAAGCTTATGTTGAACAGCCAATTTCTGTTTTGGAAACGGGTTCCATTATTCAAACGCACACAGGTGAGAATGCTTGGGCTATTTTGGTACGTTATCACTCCTAAAAAAATAAATAAAATGGGAAGAAATAGCGTTTTTAACTTGACCTAAAAGGGATTTTAGGATATGATTATATTTGTTAATTAGAAATTATTTGGAGGAATCGTTAACATGGCAAACAAACAAGATTTGATCGCTAAAGTAGCAGAAGCTACAGAATTGACTAAGAAAGACTCAGCAGCAGCAGTTGAAGCTGTATTTGCAGCAGTAGCTGACTATCTTGCAGCTGGTGAAAAAGTTCAATTGATCGGTTTTGGTAACTTTGAAGTTCGTGAGCGTGCAGAACGTAAAGGTCGCAACCCACAAACTGGTAAAGAAATGACAATTGCAGCTTCTAAAGTTCCAGCATTCAAAGCTGGTAAAGCTCTTAAAGACGCTGTTAAATAATTAGTCTTTAAAAAGCCTATCATATCAAGCATTTGAGCTTGTGTGACAGGCTTTTTTGTTTGTTTTGGGGCATTTTTGGGGCATAGACTAATACTTTTCCATGACATCTGCTACCGTTGATTTCATTTGTTTTGTGATGTGAGTATATATTTGAGTGGTTGTTTTTGCATCGGAGTGCCCCACACGATCCATAATAGCTTTAAGAGGTACATTGTTTTCAGCAAGTCGACTTACTAGCGTGTGACGGAATATGTGGCTAGTAAGGTTTTTCTGGATTGGTGTTTCAAGTCTTTCATTAGCTTTCTTTAGAGCTAGATTAAAAGAGTTTGTTTGCAAAGGAACTCCATTTTTTGTGGTGAAGATGAAGCCCATGTCTTTATAACGAGGATTGGTATTCTTCTCCAGTTCATTCATGAACTCCATCTCTTCTAATATCTCTTTTTCACGGGTGGTCATGACGGTTTCGCGATAGGATGCCAGGGTTTTCGGTGAAGTTTTTTCACCTTTTTGATATCCATTCGTGTGGTCGTATGTTCCATGAAGCTGCAGGGTGTTAGATTCATAATCAACATTATGAGGTTCAATTCCTACGGCTTCCCCAATACGACAACCATTCAGGCTCATGAATTCAGAGAGTAGTCCGATTCGATAGGTGCTTGGCCTACGATACAACTCTTTCAGTAGTAGTTTGATTTCATATTCTTCAAGATATTTCTGTCCTACCTTTTTCCAATCTTCTAATGTCTTTTGAACTCTTGGAAGTTTAGCTCTCCTAGCTGGATTATCCTTAATAATGCCAAGGTCTATTGCATAATCAAAAGCAAGATTTAGCATGGACTTATTTCGCTCTTTTTTATTCCTTGAGCAATCGAGTCTATCTAGATATGATTGAACATATTTTGGATCAATTTTAGAAACTTTGATACCAATTCCGAAGTCATCTTTTATCTCTTTGATATTTCCGTTTAATGAAGCGATAGAAGAACGTTTAATCTCTTGTTTGTAGAATGACCACCACTGGTCGAAAAGTTCCGTAAAAAGCATTTCTGAGCTTTCTAGTTCACTCAGAATATTTGCTATCTTTATTTCAAGTTGTTTCTGAGCTTCTTTTCTGATGCGAGGAGTATCTTTTTCCATGAGAACTGAAACTCTAGACCATTTTTCGGTGTAAGGATTTTTATATCTCTCAAAAAAATTTACTTTTCCGCTTTTATGTTGTTCTACCCACATTGATTTTCACCTCATTTCTTGATAGAATAGAGTATAAGAAAACTACCTTTTTAATGGTCGTTTCCTTATACAGTACATCCTCACGCTCAGACTCGCCAAAGTTTTGAGAGCGTGGGGATTTTTTGTTTTTAAAAAGGGAAGCAACAGTTAAGTTACTTCCCCTGGCACGCTAAGGTGCAAAGTCTAAAATTATGAGGGCTTGCCTCTAAGTAACTTAATTATAGTTCAATTTATAAATGCTGTCAACAATCTACTCAAACCCTTTGAAACTCTCTAAAATCTTATCTTTTGAGTCTGTAGCATTAAGCACTAAAACAACATAATTTCCGTAGATATAAGCAGGATGTCCGATTAACTCTTTTTCTTTCTTAGCTTCTTTAAACATTGGGTTTTTATCGTAGTATTCGTAAACCTCTACAGCAGTATCATCTTCTAAGATGAACCCTTTCCCTGATTCGGCTTGAATAAGACTAGCTTCTTTTGAGATTTCCTCTTTGATAGTAAAACCGTTGTTTTCTAGCGCTTTCTTAAAATCGTCCAAGCTAGTAGCCTTTTTAGAAGCAGGTTTGTCGTTCGCTTTGGTTTGCTCCGTTTTTGGTTGCTCCGAGCTATCTTTGGTAGCCGATTGATTGTTAGTGCAGGCTACTAAAACAGCAGCAGTAAGCAAGATAGCTGACGTAGTGAGTAGTTTTTTCATGGGTATTCTCCTTTATCTTATGCAAATTTTTCAATTACTTCTAGAATCTCGTTAGCATAATTTGCAACTTCGAGGGGAGTGGATACTGGGAAGATGCCCTTATCACGAATTTCGATTGTGCTTTTCTTTGAATTTGAACGATAGCGTAATACCCATTTTTTGATATTATCATCAACCAAAACATTGAAATAGCTTCGGTTATCTCTGTAAAATACACGTTCTGGAGATACTACATCCTTAGCAAGCATTTTAACAACAGTATAGACTTCTAACTCAGCAGGAGTTGTGATAATTTCATCAGCTGCTTCAACAATCTCTTCAGGTTCAGCTTCAGCTTTTGGAATATCGGTTGTTACTTTTGTTTCAACGCTTGTATTAAGTGCCGCACTTAATTTTTCATTAACTCTTTCTGTGATGAATTGATTAAACCCTTTCACGATGATAGGAGAAAATGTCGTTAAGATATTTTGAGTCACACGACCTTCATAGATTTCTGATGTTAGATATCTGAGGAAGCTATCTGAAGGTGTAGTGATGTTTTCAGTCAGAAACGCTTTAAGATTGTTGAGGTATTTCAATTCAGAAGCTGATGAAACAATATTATCAATATCAAAATTCTCTTTATGGAATTTGATGATCTCAGTAAATTGATTTTCTTTGATATCAGTCACATCTATTGTCAAGAATGGAGTTGTGTCCATTTTATTTGGTTCATCTAAATCAGTAAAGAATTTATATTCTCTACCATTTGTCAAGATACCGAATTTTGATTTAGTAGTTACGAAATATCTGAATAGTTGAGAGTCGTGCTTAGTAAGGTTTTCTGTGATTGATTTGCATTCGATTAGGATTTGAGGCTCGCCATCCAAAATGATCGCATAGTCGACTTTTTCGCCTTTTTTAATACCTACGTCAGCAGTAAACTCTGGGACAAACTCAAGAGGATTGAAGATATCATATCCAAGCGCTTGGAAGAACGGCATAATGAAGGCATTCTTTGTTTGTTCTTCATTCGTAATGCTTTGGCTGAGATCTGCTACACGTTTACCGACTTGTTTTAAATCGGCTTTTACTTTATCAATTTCCATATTGATACTCCTTTTTTTAATTTACTAATGCTAAATACTCTTCTTTAACCATGATTTCATTTGTCATGGTTTTTAGATTGTAGTAAGACATGAATTTGAGGTAATCAAACTCTGTGGGGTCGTCTAAGTTTTCTAGTGCGTCTTTCACGAGATGATGGATCATATTCCTATCAGCTTCGTTTTCACAGCGTAGACGGGCGTTCTGGTACTCTGAGCGTGTGTGGTCTTTGTGTCCAAGTTCGTGTAGGGCGACTTGGATTTGTTGTTCAGGAGTCAAGTTGTGGTCAATAGCGAGTACGTTTGTGTCTGGATTGTAGAAACCGCTACTGTGCCAGTTTGAACCATCGAAGAGACAAAGTTCTACTTGATATTCTTCGCAGAGTTTAGCGAGTGTCATAGCTCTCCTTCGTTATTTATAAACATCTCTGCGGTGGGCGATTTCCACGGCTAGGACGACTAGTTTATCGTCTTGGATATCACAGATGATGCGGTAATTCTCTACTCTGTATCGCCAGTAACCTGCAAGGTTGGCTTTTAATGCTTTTCCATGTTGTCGTGGATTGGTAGTGTTTTCAATGTTTTTAGCGAGCCAGGATAGGATTTGTTTTCTGGTTGGGGTATCTAGTTTTTTAAGTTGCTTGAGAGCTTTTTTATCAATATCTAGCCGATACATTAAGCAATATCCTCTCGAGTTAGTCCTAGTTCATCCAAGACCTCATCCATGGTATAAGTAACTGGGTCGGCTAAATACTCCATATAGGCTTGGTCGGCTGCTCGTGCGTCTTCGATATCTTCCATGAGTGCCATGAAGTCGTCAAAATCCATGGTCGTTGTGTCGATACCGTGTTTGTTTAGGTAGTCCGTGATGTAGGAGTTTTTTTCTGTGAAGTTGATAGTGATAGTCATTAGCGTTCTCCTTTGCTTTTGAAGTGGGCGGATAGGACGGATGTGATGAAGTCGATATCATCTTCATTTAGTGGTTTCCCGTCAAATAACATGGTGTTGGCTGCCGCTTTGCGTAAGTCTATGATTTGTCCGTTTACTTGAGCAAATTCATCACTCCCGGCAATAGCAGGATTATCCGTTCGTCCGAGCAGGTAGTCGGTGGATACGTTGAAGTAGTCGGCGATTTGTTGTAGCCGTTCGGCAGAAGGTTGATTCCTCTTCAACCCATACAAAGAATTTTTGCCTAGTTTTAGTTTATCTTCTAAAGTATTTAGCGAAATCCCTTGTTTTTCACATAAATCTTTTACGATTTCAAAAGTAGAAAACATTGATTTATCAGCCTTTCTAAGACATGACAAAAAATATTTTATAAAATGCGCAAAAATTAGTTGACATTATTTTGCGTTTACGCTAAAATAGTTTTTGTAAGTTAATGAGTTAGTAAAAAACGAAGTTAAAACTTATCTAAAAATAAATAGCTTTAGCGAGCGAGTAAGTTGATAGATATAAGGTTTTATCAAGGTTTTTAATTATGCTTTCATTTTAGCAGATACGCTAAAAGCTGTCAAGCGTTTTATAAAATAATTTACTAGCTCTTTAACTTAATTAATTAAAAAGGAGGAGGTTACATGAGCCAACAACATCTTAAATGGATTGAGCTTGTAAAAGAGCGAATTGAAAAACGTGGGTGGTCGCAAACGGATTTGGCTATCGTTGTAGGTGTTAGTCCGTCAGCTATCACGCAACTTTTAAAAGATGGTAAAGGAAGTGACGACTTGAAGCTTCGCATTAATAAAAAATTGCGAATCAGTGAGCCGTGGGAAAAGTTTGAGGAGTAGGAAAATGAGACCAAAGAAATATCCGTATAAAACAAAAAGACCCCTTCCACCAACGAAAAGGGTCAAAAAGGTAATTGAGCAATTACGACTTATCAAGCAGGATTTTCCAAATCCTAGCAAAGACATGAAACCTAGAGTAAAAGCACTAGCTGAACTCATTAGTGAAGATATTACAGATTACGATTTGGAATTTGCTCCATCAGAGCTTGTATCTCAACTTCGTGATTTGCAATCATCTTTCTAAGGTATTGATTAACGATACTCACTTTTTCATCGTCTGTCAAACCTGAATTGCGAATGGTGTCGTTAATTTTATCAATTAGAACAGCTCTATTACGACTGTAAAATACATCATTAGTCATAACATTACCTCCTTTCTGACTACATTATAGCAGAAAAGGAGATTAGAAATAGAAAGGAGACCTAATGATTGAAAATAAACGAAGTAAAGAACAACGCTTTCTATCAGATGCCTCAGTGGCTTTATGAACCACCTTACAATGTACTGAGTGATAAAGCGAAGCAAATATATATGTTTCTCTTTGACAGGAGAACATTGTCAATTCAAAATAAATGGTTTGATGATAAGGGTGATGTATTTGTCTATTTTACTAATGAGCGACTTATGGAGAAACTAAATTGTAGCAAACCTACGATCATTTCAGCTAAGAAAGAACTTGCTGATATAGGCTTGCTTAGAGAAGTTAGGCAAGGGGTGAATAAGCCGAACCGTTTATATATTTCCGGAAGTAAAAAAACTTTACCTCAAGAAGTAAAAAAAGTTGACCACGGAAGTAAAAAAACTTTACCTCAAGAAGTAAAAAAAGTTGACCACGGAAGTAAAAAAACTTTACCTCAAGAAGTAAAAAAAGTTGACACAATCAAGACTGATAATATCAATACTAATTTATCAAGACTGAGTGAACCAGATGGTGATGGTGGTAACTCTCTATATAGTATAGAGGACGCACCAGCAGAAAACGACCTTGGAATTGTTCACGATTGGATTTTTTCAGAGTTTGGAAGATACCCAACGCCGTTTGAGATTGAGGACTTGAAGGCGTTCTTACAAGACCATAGTAAAGAGGTCATAAAGTTAGCAATCAAGGAATGTGTGGGAAATGGTAAGCCTTACTTCAAATACCTTGAAAGTATCTTGAGAGATTGGAAGCAGAAGGGGCTAGTTACTGCTGAGTTGGTAGAGAATAGACAGAAACCGAAGCGGTCAAGTGCTTATCAAGGGAATGCCTTGAAATTATCAGATGATGGTTACAACCCACGACTGGGATTCTAGGAGGGTACTATGCGAGCAGTATCAAGAGATGAATTGCAGGGTAGATTTTTACAGATTGAAACCTTGAATACTCAATGCCCTAAACATGAAGGAGTCTATATGTGGCGCTCAGTCAACCCTTGCACTCAGAACGTGCTGACTTATTGCCCTGAATGTGGGCAGGATAAAATCAACAGTCAAGCAGGCGAACAACTTGCTCAAGCTGAGGCTCAAATCAGAAATACACGGTCTTACTCTTTATTTTCTAAGGAGAGCATCATTCCCCCTGACTTACAAAAGGCTACTATCGGCAACTTTGAGATTCACACAGACCAAGATGCTGAAGCAGTTAATTTCGCTAAGCGTGTGACGGTTGACTATGTGAAGGAGCGATATGAGGGGAATACGATTATCAGCGGTCCGCCTGGAGTCGGTAAGAGCCATCTAGCAGTTGGAATTGCCAAGACACTGAACGAGAGTTTCCAGAAGTTCCAGTTGAAGCGCTCGGTGGTCTATATTCCCTCCATGGAACTATTCTCACGGATGAAAGACGCTTTTAGGTACAAGGATTCCAAGTGGGAAGAAAGACGGACTATCCAATTCTTGCAGAAGGTTGACTACTTGATTTTAGACGACCTTGGCAAAGAGTCAAGCGTAGGAGATGAAATCAAGCAGGGGAATAACTGGATGCAAAAAGTCCTGTATCAGATACTTGAAAACAGGACGAATACGATTATAACTACGAACTATGGAGGCAATCACTTGGAGCAACTTTACGAGAAAAGCCTCGTAGATAGAATAACGAAAGGAAACATGAAGACTAATGCGTTCAAATTTAGCAATGACACAGAGTCTAGACGCACCTTGTCAGCAAGTGACTACTGAAGAACGTCAGAAAATTATTGAACAGTTTGAAACTAACCACTACGGACTATCTAGCTTGCTGAAAGAGCGGTTGCTGATTACAAGCGACTACCAGTTTACAAGAAAGATGAACGAGCTGACGTATTACGCAACAAATGGAAGCGTCTATAGAATCTAAAAATAAAAGCATCTGACGGCAATCAGGCGCATACTAAAATATTCAACATGATTATAACACGAAAGAGAGGAAATTGCATGCCGAAAACAGAAATTACTTATAAGCCAGTTGATGTGGACGAAAAAGCTACGCATGGTGATTACAAACATCTTTGTCAGAGGTGGGAAGGGTTGACTCCAGGGACTGCAAAAGTCTGGGCGGGTGAAATGCGAGAACATCCAGACTTCAAGCAGTTCATCGATAACCCAACTCATAAGATTGTATTTATCGATTACGAAGGATTTCGCATGTTCGTCAAATGGAAAAGTCGTAATCGCTATCGTACAAAGAAAGAAACGTTATCAGAAATGCTTGAGAATATGAAAAAAGAAAAAATGTTAGGAGTATAAAAATGTTTGAACCACCATTAGTTAGCCAATTATTAGGAACTGGCGCAGTGATTTTAGGATTTATCAGCGCAGGAATCCTAGTTCATCAGATGGATAAGCAGGAAGAGGAGAAAATCCGCCAGAATGAAGAAGAGAGACGAGAAGAGCAAGAATTTGCGTCTATGATTATCCAAGGCTATAACCATGCATACGAACGTGGTAGAGAGGACAAATGGCAAGAGATTCGTGAGAATATTCGTCGTCCGTTCCCTGGCTTCACATATGACAACGAACCGCCTCAAGGATTGCGACCTGAGCCATTAGCTTTACCAGAACCACGAAGAGCACGCTATGCAAAGTATTTGGGGTAGAGCAAAGGAGACGCTGATGACTAGAATTGAACTTGAAAACCGTGTGTGGCTTTTGGCCAATCATGAAGAAAAAAACGAATTACTGGATCTTGGACTAACATCCAAGGCCAGATATGTGAAGCGAGTGCTGGAACTTGGAAAGGTGTATGCTCATGTTTGATTATGACAGAGATATAATGCAACCGCCCGAAGAACGAGAAGAACTTGACCCAAGCGAATATGTGGATATCGGATGCGGTCGACGTCGATATGTAGGTGATGAAATATGATCCAGGAACTACACGCAGAAATCGATAATTGGCGAGCTGAGTATATGCATCTTGGAATTGAGCTCGGAGAAATCATCAACAACCAACAAAATATTATTTTGAAATTGCAAAACGAAAATAGACGTATAAAACGTGAAAATTGGAATTTGAAGAAGACGAAAGGAAGAAAGAAATGAAAAAACGATTATATTACAAAAAATGGAAACAAGAACTTAGAGAGGCAATGAGAGAAGAAATTGATGGCGATTATCTAACCGAGAAAATGGTTAGAAAAATGAGTATTAGCGATATGTCACACTATTTGAACCGATTAGCATTAGAAGATGCTGGATACTGTGGGACAATGTTTAATTACTAAAAGAAAAAGGA
Organism: Streptococcus sp. 27098_8_76; assembly: GCF_041432315.1. Lineage (GTDB taxonomy): Bacteria > Bacillota > Bacilli > Lactobacillales > Streptococcaceae > Streptococcus. Next base: position 183,036 of record NZ_JAPVZI010000001.1, read on the forward strand.
GAAGAAAATGACAAATATACCTTCAAACAAAGGGAAAAGTTATATCAGAATTGAAATGTCTCCGAAACAAAAAGAATTGCTTGGAGTTTTAGCTGAACTCGAAGGCTCTACGTCTCAAGACTTGCTGAACAGAGTAGTCGAGCGATTTATCGATAGCAATTTAGGGCTTATTGATGATTATAGAAACGGTTTGGACGACCTGAGGCAAAATGCTAGACGCAGAATTAACATGAATACATAGGAGGAAACAAAATGGCAAATGAAATAGCTAAATTCGACACATTGACACCGCAACAAGCATTCAAAAGTCCGGCGGCGTTAGAAAAATTTAAGTCGGTATTGGACGGGAGTGAAGCACAATTTGTTGCAAGTTTGTTGTCGATTATAAACAATAATAGTTACCTAGCTAAAGCTACAAATACAAGTATCATGAACGCTGCCATGAAAGCAGCGACTTTAAAACTACCGATTGAGCCAAGCCTTGGAATGGCATACGTAGTACCGTATAGCAGAAACGAGAAGCATGGGAACACTTGGGTAAAAATAAACGAAGCGCAATTCCAAATGGGTTACAGAGGTTTTATCCAATTGGCGCAACGTAGTGGACAAATCAGAAACATAAACTGCGACATCGTTTACAAAGAGGAATTTTTGCGATACGACAAAGTTTATGGCACGTTACACCTCAAAGAAGAGCAAGTTGATAGCGGAGAGGTTGAGGGATATTTTGCAAGTTTGGAATTGATCAATGGATTTCGAAAGATGATTTTTTGGAAAAAAGAAAAAGTCATAGCACATGCTCAGAAATATTCTAAAACCTACGACAAGCAGATTGGAGATTTTAAACCAGGAACTCCTTGGAAGACTGAATTTGATGCCATGGCTCAAAAAACACTTATTAAGGAACTTCTAAGTAAGTATGCTCCCCTCTCAATTGAGTTACAGGAAGCTATTATGGCCGATAACGAAGATTCCAACGTAAACGAAGTGAAGAGAGCAAAGGACGTCACACCTCCAGAATCTGACAATCTATCTGATTTGTTAGGTGCTCCAGAAGAGACAGGCGGAGTAATTGACCAAGAGTCAGAAAATGGTCAAATGGACATGCTGGAAGGGGAGGATTTCTAAAATGGTTGAAGAATTAAAAGATGTGACAGATAGCTTAGAGCTTGTTCCAGTAACAGATTTAGAGATTGGCTTTACTCTAAAAGCGGCTGAAATCGAAATCCAAGGCAAAGAAGTTTTGGAGCAAGCTTTAGAGTCTTATAAAAAGAAATACGCTGGTTATGTCGTTACAGAAGAAACTTTATCAGACGACATTAAAGTCAAAGACGAGTTGGGACGAGTACAGCGTCAGATTGAACAAGAACTTAAAAATCAGCTTTCAGAATACTCTAAACCACTTGATGAAGCAAAGGCTTGGGTTGATAGCATATTAGACCCTATCAAAACTTTGCAGACAGACATAAAAAATCAAATCAAGGAGTTTGAGGAGAGAGAAACAGAAGCCCGAAAGGAAACAGTCAGAGAAGCTTTTGAATCTGCAATCGCAGAAAACGGTGCAGAACTTGACATCAAATTGTTTGCTATTTACTTTGATGATTTCAGCAAGAAGAAGTGTTTTATGGCCGATAACGTGCGAATCAATCAAGCTACTTCTAAGATGATTATCGGATTGGTTGCCGAAGAAGCTGCTAAGAAACAACAACGTGAAGCTGGACTCATCCAGATTACAGAAGCGGCAGCTAAAGCTGGTCTCGGACCTACTGTCTACATTCGCAGTTATGACAAGGGAGCGAAACTTGTTGATGTTTTGCAGGCAATTCTTGATGATAAGGCATTAGCTGAACAAGCTAAAGCGGAAGACGAATTGAAAAAGCGTATAGATGAAATGACTGCTATCGCGGTGGCTAAAGGTTTGAACCCTGAAAAGTACGTTGACTTGCTAAGAGAGGGTCGCTCTGCTTTGGATACTATCGATATCCTACATGCAGACGCAGATGAGCTTAGACGGACCAAAGCAGAAGCAGAACAAGATGCTCAGAATCAATTCTACACCCAAAATCAGCCTGAATTTAAGCCTGAAACCATTTCAGAGGGTAATTATACCCCAGAGCAAGCAACGGGCCAAAAATCGCAAAATACGGCTTCTGAGGAGGGTGTTAAAAAATATGGTTACAAATTTACTGTAGATTTAATTTTCCCGACAGAAAATGCAAAGGAAACAAAGGAGCAATTCAAAGAATGGCTCAAGGCTCACGGTGTTCAATTTGAGCCACGAACAAAATCAGTAAAGGTAGAGATGAAATGACAATGGATTTACTTGGAAAAGATTACTACTCAGCAGCTTCCGCACGTCGATACTGGTCTATCTCGCAATACAAGCGATTTAGAGAGTGTGAAGCACGGGCATTGGCAGAGCTAGAAGGAGAATGGGAAGACCAACGAGACAACACAGCCCTCTTGGTCGGAAATATGGTCCACAGCTACTTTGAAAGCCCAGAAGCACATAAGAAGTTCATGGATGAAAATGCGGACGTCATGATTTCAAAAGCTGGTAAAACCAAAGGTCAGTTAAAAGCTGACTTTTTGGTCGGCCAGCGCATGATTGAGCGATTGGAAGCTGACAGTCAGTTCATGGACTATTATGTCGGTCAGAAAGAGGTAGCTGTCACAGGCGAAATCGAAGGAGTGGAATTTAAAGGCAAGATTGACTGCCTCAATGTCGAAAAGGGCTATTTTGTAGACATTAAGACCACAAAATCAGACATCGACAGCATGGTTTGGGTTCAGGATGAAGCTAGTGGGCGAAATATTCAAGTTCGATGGTTCGAAGCTTGGGGATATATTCTTCAAATGGCAGCTTACAAGAAGATGTTGGAAGAAGAATATGGCAAAGAGTTCCTCCCCATCATCTACGCAGTGACAAAAGAGCCGTACCCTGATACCAGAGCGATTGTTTTTGAGTCACAGAAAATACTCGATTATGAGTTGACCAAGCTGTCCGTGCTTATCCAGCGCCTTGATAAGGTCAAGCGAGGCGAAGAGAAGGCAATACCATGTGGCCGTTGCGAATATTGCAAATCGAAAGCGCTGACCCGGCGCGTGGAGGTGATTTGATGACTGACCCCCAAATTATGAGAGTCGATAGAGAAACATACAAGCTAGGCAAGCGAGCACCACACTTTTGGTCTAGTAATAAAGAGTTGAAATTCTATGAGATTAGGTGCAATTGGGGCATTAATAGACAGACACAGGCTTTCTATCATGTTTTGGCATATAGTCGCACCCAAGCCGAAGAAATGGCTGTGAAAGAATATGCAAGAACCCATCATATTACCGAAAAATGGGCAGTAATCTTTTAGAAAAAGCGAGGAAAGAAAATGATTAAAACAGTATTTTTATCATCCGACTACCCATCTGACGAGGCGATTGATAATCAAATAAATAGCTGGCTTGCCAAAAATCCAGACATTAAGTTGATTGACATCAAATTTCAATCAAACGTGTCTGCTGTTGCTGACAGTGGAGTCAGCGCTGAATATTGGCATTCGTCAGCATTGATTATTTACAAAGTTCCCTCATAGAACAATATAAGAAGTATCAAATCAAAAGAAAAGATAAAAAAATAACCAAAACCAACTATTTCCATTTTGGAAACAACTCAAAAACCAACAAGCCGGGCATTCTTGTAAAACTGCGAACTAGAAAACGTCAGTAAAGGTCATGTGACCTTGGACGAGCGACTGCCCGTATTTAGCCAATTATCACAAAGGCAGTCGCATTTTTTTGGAGAAAACAAATGCTAAACAAAATCGACATACCAGGAACAACTATCACACTTGAAATCGTAGACAAGACCATCAAAATCACAAATAAAATTGAATATGATATGCAGATGCATTTCAGAAATACGGACGCAGATGCTTCTCTCGATACAAGTGGCGACGTGTTCGAGCCTCTCTATTGGCTAGACATCAGGGTAACACCGGAAACGCCGACAGAGTATCATACAAGCCTTGGAGTCAAGAGGGAGAAACGCCACTTGGCCGAACTTCAGAAGTTCTTTGAGTTCATCGAAAATAACAAGCGGAATCTCTTTGATCTTTGTGGTATCAAGGGAGAACTGCAATGAAATCTCTGACATTATCGTTAGACATTTCAACTACTGCGACAGGCTGGGCCGTATTTCACGGCTCTGACCTTGTCCAGAGTGGTGTCTTAAAACATAAAAGCAAGTCTTTCTTTGAGCGTGGGCGATTCATGGCTAGTGAATTGCGAGCTATTCAATCGAGAGCGCTTCAGAAGTACGACTGCCATTTTGAGTCGATTGTGGTCGAGAAGAACTCAGTCATGGGACCAAATCAGCAGTCTATGATCAGTATTGGAATTGTGACAGGTATCATTCTTGGCCGACTGATTGCTGACAATGTGTACTTCGTGAACGTGTCGACATGGCGCAAGTATTGGAAGTTTAGTTACAAGGACCGAAGCAAGAAGTCGATGAAGCTGCAGGCAGTTGCTAAGGTGTCTGATGAATTCGACCTGAACGTCAAAGACGATGAAGCTGACGCTATCCTGATTGGTTCATATTTTGTAAACCATGGCCAAGAATTTGGAAACCTGGAAAGCCACAAGGTGAGTTGAGGAGCTGGAAGATGAATAAGCAGGAATTGATTAAAGAATTTGAAGAAATCGGGATTCATGGTTTGAATATGTTTGGAACTGTAGTCAAAGGCATTCCGACCGAAACTGCAATTGATCTAATCAAACAACTAGACGAACCGCAACCAGTCAAAGTTCCGCCGTCTGTGGCGGTTTGGTATGAGATAAACAAAGATAATTTAGATAAAAACATTGCATATCTTTGTTTGAATAATTGGGGAGAATTTATAAATGACAAGACTCTCTTTAACTGGATGTCGAATACAGATAACTTTATCCAAATTCTCGTCAACATGCACCAATTCGGCTACGAGGTTGAGGAAGAGAAGCGGTATTTTGTGAAGGTTAAAGCGACAAAACACTACATTTCTAAAGATGGAATTGGGAAAATATTTTTTTCTTTAGCATACAAAGAAAGTTTTACAAAAAAACAACTAGAAGAAGCTGGATTCGGCTGGGTATTCGATTGCCCAGGGATTGAGATTGAGGAGGTGGAGTGATGAAAAAACCTATGGTTGGATCATATTGGGTTCACAAGAAAACTCTTAAAGAATATAAAGTAATAGCTGTAGGTCTATGGGAAGAAACGCTAGAAGAGTGCGTTGTCTATGTGTCTTTGGATAAAGAGCAAAAATGCTGGATTAGACCATTAGAGATCTTCATGGACGGAAGGTTTTATGACCGACCATATAGTTAAATTGAGGAGGTGGAGTGATGTCGTTAAACAAATCAAGAAGACGAATAATGATTAAAAGTTGTTACAAAGAAAAGAAAATATTCAAAATATCTTTTCGCAACCATTTTGGAAAACAATTTTTAAATTGTTACTCAAAAGATAAAATCATAAATTACTCAGATACAGAAGACACAGATGGTCCGCTTATTGTTTTTGAAAGGGATATACCTAAAAAAATTGAGCGTAAAATGCACAAATACAATCTATGGTTGAATATAGCTTTCAAAAAAGGGGTGGAGTGATGACTAAAATCAGGACAACTACTCCTAAAGAAGAGACAGAACTTGAGTATTACGAACGAATACTCAAAATGCTACCGTTATATCCTAACCCTCTTTTATCACATGCTATGGCTTATGTCAGTACCAAAATTGACCGATTGAAGGAAATTGAAAAACGAAAATTAGATAGCAAGGCGGTGGAGTGATGAGAGTGTTCATGGAGTTCGTTGACGACGAAGAAAAGCTGGCGGTAGAGAGACTCAATGAATACATTGAAAGAGCTAAAATAGCAACAAGAGGTAAGGCGAAAATAAACATTGTAGGTTACCAAGTTGCACGTTACGAACAAATAAACAAAGAAAGAACTTACATTCTTGTCGAGGAGGTCATAGATTGAAACGATTCATAGCTATCTGGATTCTGCTATCTGCTGGATTAAACATCTGGCAGAGTATCCAGATTAAGAAATTAGAAGAAAAGCGCCCTATTGTCGTCTATAAAGCTGATAATGCAGGAGCAGAGATTTTCGGTAAAGTCCTTGAGAAAGGACGACACGGCAAGTTATACACGCTTACGATACGTGACTACGGTGTATTCGTGGTTACGAAGGACGTGTACGATAAAGTGAAAGTTGGGGATGAGGTGTTACTATGACAGAAACTATTAAACTACCAGACTATTATGAGCCTGATTGGAAAAATGCAAGGTACGGGTCGTTGGAAGAGCTTAAAGAATTGTTGCTCTTTAAGCGTATTGTGAAATGGGATAAGGACTTTTTGCTACTTGAAGACGGCACAAAGGTCACTATTGAAATGTCTGAAAGTGATTGCTGTGCCTCAGCAGGTGGGGAGTTCCAAGATGTATCACTTGACGCTGTGATTACTAATGTTGAAATTGGAGAACCGGAAGAAATCCCCGACCATTGGGGAACTGGTTATAAAAACAAAGTAACTATCTTCCATAATCAGAACCCTGTAGCTATTGCCAATTGTGAAGCAGAGCATAACGGCTATTATTACAGCGTAGGCTCTTTAGTGATTGGTGATATTCATTTTCCAGTTGTTAATGCTTAGGAGGATTTAACATGATTCCAAAATTTAGAGCGTGGGATACCACAAATAAAGAGATGTTTAAAGACACTTTCTCAATAACAGAAAGTGGGCAAGTTGTAGTGGTTGAACAGGAGGATGTCATGTGCCCTCCAGATTATGTTTTTGTTGATAATCTAGTCATCATGCAATCAACAGGACTCAAGGACAAGAACGGTAAGGAAATCTTTGAGGGGGATATAGTCAAAATGGCCAAGGATGTCTATTCTGAACCGACTTATTACGAGGTTGTAAGACATCGTGGTGGAGCATATCGTCTTGAATCTAAGCAACACGGATGTGAATTGTGGTTACGACATACTGATTGCGAGGTTGTTGGGAATATCTACGAAAACCCAGAGCTTTTGGAGGATAAATAATGAACCCAGAAATAATTGACAACATAAACAAACCAAACCACTACATCGGGACTTATGGTCTCGAAGTGAAGGATGTTACGAGAAATTTCATCAAAGGCAAGGCAGAAATGGAAGCACATCACTGGTGCAGTGCGGTAGAGTATTTACTTCGATACAAAGAGAAAAACGGCCTTGAAGACTTAAAAAAAGCACGTAAGAACCTTGACTGGCTAATCGAGGAGATGGAACATGAGAATTAAAACATTAATGGGAACAATCATCAATGTTGATAGGATAAAGCGCAGTATCACAGTTGAGGGTATTGAATTAGGCTCAGATTGCCGTGCTTTAGTATCTAAACACAAAGATGGTACAGGTACAATAACACTAGTTTTTGATGGGAAAATAATTTGAAAAAGGAGTAAAACAATGTTTACACAATACAATCATGAAACAGGAAAAACAACACTTACAAAACTTGCTAAAGGCGGTATCATTACAGTTGCAGCGGTTGCTTCACTTGGGATTTTTCGTCTCACGGCCGTGAAGCGTATCCCAGCTAATACAGTTGGAGTTAAGGTTAGCGCAATTGGAGGTGTGCAAGAAAATACCCTGCAAACAGGATATCATCTAAAAATGCCATTTATTGATAAAGTCTACACCTTATCGACATCTGTTCAAACAAAAACAATGGAGAAAATCACGACTCAGACTAAAGATGGTCAGTGGCTCAACACCAATATTGATGTGAAATATCGTGTCAATAAAGAAAAGGCTATGACAGTCTTCTCTAATTACACGGACTTAGAAAACGTGAATAATAGCGTAGTATCTCCTGCTGTTCAGCGTGCTATTGAATCGGTAACAGGAAATTACGATATTTACGATATCCTCGGTAATAAGCGTACAGAAGTTTATGAAATGATTGACAAAGCTCTCAAAGAAAAATTTGAGTCTTATGATTTGGAGTTTGTATCCTTTACCATCACAGACCAAGACGCAGGAGATGAGATTGAAGCAGCAATCAAAAATGAATCTGTAAAACAAAAAGAAATCGACACTGCAAAACAGGAGCAGGAAAAAGCTAAAGTTGAAGCCGATACCAAGAAAGTTCAAGCTCAAGCAGAAGCAGACGCAGGTATCATTAAAGCAGAAGGTGAAGCCAAGGCCAACAAAGCTAAGTCAGACTCAATCACAGATAATCTTATCCGGATGAAAGAAGCAGAAGCCAGAGAGAAGCATGGCTGGGTCACTGTTAACGGTGCAGGTAGTGTGATCACGAATAAAGAATAAAATAAAAAAGCCAAGGCACTCTCTGCCTCAGCTATAATCTCAATAATATTATTATATCACAAAGGAGATAGAGAGTGAACAAGGCCAAAGAGCTATTGAAAGAATTACAAGACCTTGACATGGACATCCAAAGCCGTATAGATGAAATCAATGAGCTTGAGGCAGGTTTGCTCTCAAGTCCTAAGTGGTCAGGTGTCAAAGTCCAAGGTGGACAGACTAGAAAAGTTGATGATGTCTATACTCAGCTGGTAGTGATGAAAGAGGCTATAGAGCAGGATACTAAAGAGGTTATTAACAGAAAACTTGAATTAGGTAGAATGATCAATAGGCTTAAAAATCCCAAGCACAGGGCGGTATTAAGAATGACTTACATCAACAAAGGCACTGCTGATAGCGTTTGTTATGATTTGAAGATGAGTCGTACAACCTATTACAGGTTAAAAAATGAGGCGGTCTTAGCTTTGGAAGAAGTCATCTAACCTCATAGTGATCGTATGGGACTTTTTGGAACAGCACGGTTCTAAAAATCTGTTAGAATGGTAGTGTCAAGAATTGAAAAGAGAGGTGCCTGAAATCAGGGTGTCGTAAAGACATTGAGGGTTCGAGCCCCTCCTCCTATTTCGTTCATTGATGTCTCCTTTATATTTTTCATTTTATTTCTGAGGCTTCGGCCTCTTAGACAGTAAGGACAGGTTAGCAGGTTGTTTGGGTCTCCTTAATTTTTTTACCAAACGTGCGTTTTACTGCTAGACCAGTTGGTTCGATTCCAGCTGCTGTCATTTGAGTGTTTGTGTCCCAAAAATGGGGTAGGCAGTAGGCTTAGCATTCATATATCACTCATTAACTTAAAAATAGTTGCAGTAGCGACTGGACCTCGCATGGATGCGTAGCTACTTATATCCTAGGTAAGTTATAAGCTAGGCGGTTTGATTCCGCTAGAGGTTGTAAAGACTACAAAAAATAAAAAAAGGAAAACTTTCAAATTGATTACTAATTAACACGCAAGGTAGTAGTCGCCTTGCAGTTGGAACGTAGCTCAGTTGGTGGAGCGATATGACTATAAAGGGTCTGAAACGTAGGCAGGTTCGACTCCTGTCGTTCCAATTGTATCTCTGTGAGTAGCTATCACAATAGGGGTACAGGGCGGTAATTAGATTTAGGCTGATTAACCTGTAGGACAGAGATAAAGTAGCGCTATATAAGGCTCTGGTGGGGGAGGCACCCACTTACCGCATACAGTCACTCTTTGAGTGGCTTTTTTGATTTACAAAACGGACAAATAGGAGGTAATAGGTTGGGCAGAGCACGAGACCCAAACCGAGATAAAGCTTTTGAGATTTATAAGCAGAATAACGGAAACATCACTAACCGCAAGATTGGTGACATGTTGGGTGTGCCTGAAAAAACTATCTCAGTTTGGAAGTTAAGAGATAAATGGAGTGATTGTAGTACTTCAAAAGATGAATGTAGTACTACAAAAAGGAAACGGGGAGCGCCGAAAGGCAATAAGAACAGCAAAGGCGGAAGTATAGGTAATCAAAACGCCCTTAAACATGGCCTGTTTGCTAAGTATCTACCTCAAGGAGTGCATGAGATATACGAGCAACTGGCAGATAAGCAACCAATTGATATTCTTTGGGAGAACATTCAGCTAACCTATGCTAATCTTTTACATGCCCAGCGCATTCTGTACGTTCAGGACGTTGATGATACAACCACTATGCTTATTGCAAGCACAGCAAAAGGCGGAGAAAGCTATGAAGTTCACACTGCTTGGGATAAGCAGGGTAAGGCGTTAGCTGCAATTGCAAGAATACAGTCAGAACTTAGAAATATGATTAAAACATATGATGAATTGACTCGCTCAAGCCTTGCTACAGAGGAGCAGAGATTGAGAATTGAGATTCTGAAATCTAAACTGCCTGACAATGAGTCTGAAAACATACATGATGACGGCTTTATTAAATCTCTAGAAGGGGTGGTTGAAGAAACTTGGCTAGATTAAGAATGCAAACCAATACCTTCAAATTTCAACCCTTTAGCAAAAAGCAGAAGAAAGTGCTAACTTGGTGGCTTTGGAACTCTCCAGTTCATGAGTCAGAAGGCATTATCGCTGATGGTGCTATCCGTTCTGGTAAGACTGTTTCTATGAGCTTAGCGTTTGTTATTTGGGCGATGACATCATTCAACCATCAAAACTTTGCGATGTGTGGTAAGACAATCGGCTCTTTCAATCGTAACGTCCTGAAGTTATTATTGGTTATGATACAGTCAAGAGGTTTTAGCTACGTCTATCATCGGACGGATAACCTGATAGAAATCTCAAAAGGCGATGTGTCGAATGATTTCTATATTTTTGGTGGTAAGGACGAGAGTTCACAGGATCTTATACAAGGTTTGACGCTGGCAGGTATTTTCTTCGATGAAGTAGCGCTTATGCCCGAGTCCTTTGTTAACCAGGGCACAGGGCGTTGCTCTGTGACAGGTTCCAAGTGGTGGTTCAACTGCAACCCAGACGGGCCTTATCATTGGTTTAAAGTTAACTGGATAGACAAAGCAGAAACAAAGAATATGCTTTATCTGCATTTTGATATGGACGACAACCTTTCTCTTTCAGAGAACATCAAGAAGCGGTATAGAAGCCAATATCAAGGTGTTTTCTATCAGCGCTACATCCAAGGTCTTTGGACGGTTGCAGAAGGTATTGTCTACGATATGTTTAGTAAGGATAAGCATGTTGTATCAACCTTGCCAGAAATGAGTAAGCTGGGCAAATATGTTTCGGTCGACTACGGTACGCAGAATGCGACCGTTTTTCTTTTGTGGGAAAAAGATATCAATGGCAAGTATTACTTGACAAGAGAATATTATTACTCAGGTCGTGACGAGAACGTACAGAAGACCAACGCTGAGTACGCTGATGATCTAGCTGCTTGGCTAGGAGATACGAACATCGAACGAATCATTATTGACCCGTCTGCTGCTTCATTCATTGCTGAATTGAAGAAGCGAGGGTATAGAATCAAAAAAGCTAGAAATAATGTCCTTGAAGGCATTCGTTTTGTTGGGTCTATGCTAGGCCAAGAGAAAATAGCAGTGCATGAGAGCTGTGTGAATACGTTGAAAGAGTTCCACGCTTATGTCTGGGACGAGAAAGCCTCTGCGAATGGCGAGGACAAGCCTATCAAACAGTTCGACCACGCAATGGACGCCCTACGTTATTTCTGCTATACAGTATTATTCAAGTCAGGAGGTATGACTGTTTGGAAATAGAAGTAATTAAAAAAATAATCTCGTCGCAGATGGTCAAACATGGAAAGTTTGTCTCACAAGCAGCTGAAGCCGAGAAATACTATCGTAACGAGAATGATATTAAACGAAAGCGTAAGCCTGCTGATAAAAAAGGAGCTGAGAACGAAGCAAAAGCAGAAGATAATGCCTTTCGTAATGCTGACAACCGTATTAGCCACAACTGGCACCAGTTATTGCTTGACCAGAAAAAGGCTTATGCGTTGACCTATCCGCCTACATTTGATGTGGATGATAAAAGCGTTAATGATAAGATTGTAGACGTCTTAGGAGACGATTATGAACGTATCAGCAAGCAGCTTTGTGTGAATGCAGGAAATGCTGGTATTGCTTGGCTTCACGTTTGGAAAGATGCTAGTGATAACTCATTTAGATATGCTTGCGTGGACTCAAAAGAAGTGATACCAATCTATTCAAAGTCTTTGGATAAGAAGTTGATTGGGGTACTGCGAGTTTACTCTAGCATAGATGAAACAGACGGTAAGAATTATACTGTTTACGAATATTGGAACGATAAAGAGTGTTCTTTCTATCGTCATGAAAAAGAAAAGCCACTGGAAGAATTAGAGACATTCCAAGCAATCTCTTTGATTGATACTATGAATGGAGACCGATCTAGTGACAATAGTTTCGAGCATGATTTTGGCCTTGTTCCTTTTATTCCGTTTAAAAACAATGAAATCGAGACCAATGACTTGAAGCCAATCAAAGACCTAGTTGATGTTTACGACAAGGTCTTTAGTGGATTTGTCAATGATACAGACGATGTTCAAGAGGTTATCTTTGTTCTTACAAACTACGGTGGACAGGACAAGCAAGAGTTTCTTGAAGATTTGAAACGCTATAAGATGATTAAGATGGACAACGACGGCATGGGAGACCAATCAGGAGTTACAACCATTGCTATTGATATTCCAACTGAAGCCAGAAATCTGATTTTAGAGCGGACTAAGAAACAAATCTTTATTAGTGGTCAAGGGGTTAACCCTGAAACAGATAAACTAGGGAACAGTTCAGGCGTTGCTTTGAAGTTCCTTTACTCTCTTTTAGAGTTAAAAGCCGGGAATATGGAAACTCAGTTTAGAAGCGGCTATGCCACACTTGTTAAGATGATTTTGAAGCATCTAGGGGTGTCTGACAAACTTAAAATCAAGCAAACATGGACACGGAACTCAATCAATAATGATACAGAAATGGCTCAAGTAGTTTCTACTCTTGCAACTATCACATCAAGAGAGAACGTAGCTAAATCGAATCCAATTGTAGAAGATTGGCAGGATGAACTACGCTTGCAGAAAGCTGAACAAGAGGAACGCCCTGAAAAAGCCTACGATATGGAAGAGTTAGAGCATGAGTCGGAAGCTGAATAAAGAAGAGAAGATTGCTTTCATCGAATCTCTTGATGACCTCAACCGAGAAGAGAAAGACAGATTGCTATATGAGCTAGATCAGATTGACAATCTCAGCGAGATAATAGACTACATCGATGATTTATACCGCAGAACACTAAAACGCATTGCAGGTCGTTTAGAGTCGTTCAAGAGGGTATCTAAAAATCGTAGTGACTCATTGCCATTTTATCTGCTATCCCTGACTAAGACTGACCAATTAAAAACCAAGCAAGAGATTGCTGGTTTTGTTAAGAAACATCCTGATTTAACAGAGTGGTCAAGGTCAATAAAGGTCAAAACAAATGCAGATGCCTTGTTTGCTGGTGTTGAGATGGATATCGCTGAAATGACTGGTAAAATCAACAAGCGAATAGAAACACATCTCAAACAAACCTACCAAGAAACTTACTTAAATCGTGCTTACAACTACCATAAGCAGACCAAAAGAGAACCGAATTTCAAGCCTGAGCGTCTAGAAGAAGAGTATCTTCAAAAGGCAATCAAGGAAAACTTCAAAGGCAAGCAGTTCTCTGAGCGTGTTTGGGGTAGCAACATGGACGAATTGGTTAGTAGAGTAGAATCGCTTGTAACCAATGATTTAAACCGAGGCTATCCGATAGACCAGTCAAGTAAACTTCTAGCAATTGAGTTTGACCGTGCTCGTAATCGTGCAGTGACCGTTTTGCAGACGGAAACGAATGGTATTCAAGCTCAGGCAACGCTGGATGAATATCAGGACGACAATATCAAGAAGTACAGGTATCTAGCGACCTTAGAGGTTCACACATGCCCTATTTGTGGCGAGTTGGACGGCAAGGTATTTCTTGTCAAGGACGCAGAGAAAGGCGTAAATTACCCTACTATGCACCCTCACTGTCGATGTACAACGGTTCCTGCCTTAGAAAAAGGCGGAAAACGCTACGCAAGAGACATTGAAACAGGGAAAGGCTATGAGGTAGAGAGCGGTCAGACCTTCAAGGACTGGCGAAAGCAGCAGCTTGATAAGTATGGCCAGACTGCTATCAAAGACAAGCTACAAGCTGAACGATTGGAAAAGGACCGAGTCCGCAGAACCAAGGAGCAGTTCATAGCTTATAGGCAGGTTTTAGGCTCTCAAAATATGCCCAAAACATTTGCAGGCTTCTATTATTTGAAGTATAATGATGTTGAGGGATACAAGGAACTAAAAGACCGCATCAGATGGACAAAGTCTAAGTTTCCTACCGAGAAATCTTTTGATGGTCATTATAAAAAACATAGAGTCGAGTTCGGAGATATCACAAAAGAGGATTACCTTCATATCGGACAGAATTTGTTGTCTAAGACGATAAACGAGAATATACTCGGTTACGATACAGAAATGCGTAGAGTGCGATATGATGTAGAAAATAATATATATGTTTTAGGCGATAATCGTAGTAAACGTATTACAACAATATTGAAACCGAAAAAAGGAGTTGATTATTATGAGCAAGACTGGGAAAGAGAATTTGATAATCATTGATGGTCGTGAATATGTACATTGTCCAGTATGTGGGACTGTTACGGCAGTGTATGATATCTGTGACGTCTGTCAGTGGCAAAATACAGGAGAAACCAATATAGATGGTGGACCTAATGAAATGACACTTGCGGAGGCTAAAGAAGCTTACGCAAAAGGTTTACCGATTAGATAAATAAGCACCTAGAGAAATCTAAGTGCTTTTTCTTATGCTTAGAAAGGAGCAAGAAATGAAATACCGTAAAAAACCAGTAGTGATTGAGGCTGTACAGTTTACAGATACGGAAGAATCAATTTTGGAGTTATCAGAATTAGGATTAGATCCAGTTCGTGTTGATTATGCTGATTTGGATAATCCAGTTCTAAAAATAGAAACGCTTGAAGGATTGATGATTGCAACAGAAGGTGACTACATTATCAAAGGTGTTCAAGGTGAATTTTATCCATGTAAACCTGGCATCTTTAAAGAAACATATGAAAAAGTAGAGGAGTAAAGACATGTTTATCTGGAATTGGGTATCAATCGCTTTCGGGTGGTTGGCATTTCTGTTTTTAATTCTGTTTATCATAGCATTTGTAAAACAAGTAATCAAAGAAATTAAAAAATAATCTAACCGCATCGAAATCGAGGCGGTTTTCTTATGCCCTGGACATGGCGTTAAAAGGTTCAACTATTGGACAAGTCCGTAGTCCTAACAAAAGCGGAGCGACTGGTGATGGAGAACACCTAAAAAGCCTAGCGTAGAGGAAAGGATTTTCAAAATGAAAAAAGAACAACTGGCAAACATCGGCTTAACTGAAGACCAAATTTCTCAAGTCTTCGCTTTGTATGGTGCTTCTGTCCAAAAATTTAAGGATGATGTGGCAAGTAAAGAAAGCGAATTGGAGAGTGTGCGTGGACAGCTGACACAACGTGATAAAGACTTGAATGATTTGAAGAAAAAAGGCGCAGATGTTGAAGATATTCAGCAAAAGCTAGCAGACTTACAAGCTAAGTACAAGCAAGATACAGAAGCGCTTGAGACGAAACTAGCAGATGAGAACAAATCTCGCTTAATCGATGCTGAATTGACAAAAGCTGGCGTTCGAGACGCAGAAATTTTTGAGAAAATCTTAAACAAAGACGAAATCTCTGTAAAAGATGGCAAATTGATTGGCTTGACTGAGCAAATCGAAGCTCAGCGTGCTAAGAGTCCATATCTCTTTAACGGGGAGAAACAAGCTCAATATACGCCAAACCAAGGCGATGGGCAAGGTACTAATTTAGGGAATTGGGAAACTGCTATGAGCAATCCTAACTTCAACCTAACTCAATTTTTAGAACAACAAGGAGAAAATAACTAATGGCTAATGAAATTACAAAGATTCTAGACACGATTACACCTCAACAGTACAATGCATACATGCAACAGTACACTGCTGCTAAATCTGCTTTTGTTCAAAGTGGTATTGCAGTATCAGATGAGCGTGTCTCTAAAAACATTACATCTGGTGGTCTTTTGGTCAACATGCCGTTCTGGAATGACCTTACTGGAGATTCTGAGGTTCTAGGCAATGGCGACAAAGCGCTAGAAACTGGGAAAATCACTGCTGGAGCAGACATCGCCTGCGTTCTTTATCGTGGACGTGGTTGGGCTGCTAACGAATTGACTGGTATCGTAGCTGGTTCTGACCCAGTCCGTGCTATCTTGAACCGTATCGGTGCTTACTGGTTGCGTGAAGACCAAAAAGCCTTGATTGCTACCTTGAATGGTATCTTTGCGACTGGTACTGCGGGCGAGAAAGGTGCGCTTGAAGAAACTCACGTATCAGACCAATCAAAAGCGTCTACTGGTATCGATGCAGGTATGGTACTTGACGCTAAACAATTGCTTGGGGATTCTGCTGATCAAGTTACTGCGATTGCTATGCACTCAGCGGTTTATACAAAACTACAAAAAGATAACTTGATTCAATACATCCAGCCAACAACTGCGACTATCAACATTCCAACCTACCTTGGTTACCGTGTTATTATCGATGATGGTATTGCACCGGCAGGAGATGTTTATACATCATACCTTTTCCGTACTGGTTCAATCGGTCTTAACACAGGAAATCCATCAGGGTTGACTACGTTTGAAACTTCTCGTGAAGCAGCTAAAGGTAACGACATGATTTACACTCGTCGTGCCCTTGTTATGCACCCTTACGGTGTGAAATGGACTGGTGCAGAAGTGGATGCTGGAAACATCACTCCATCAAATGCTGACTTGGCTAAATTCAAGAACTGGAAACGTGTTTACGAGCCTAAAAACATCGGTATTATCGCTTTGAAACACAAAATTGGCAAATAGATTGGGTAACAGAATATGATTCAAGAATTGAAACAAGACAACACAATGTACTTGATCTCATGCGTTCGGAAAATGCGTCAGGATAATTATTTCAAAGATATGGAAGTTCTTCACTACGCTTTGACCCAAGCAGAAAACGAGATTTTGAATTATATTCACCAAGACAGTGTGCCTGGACGTTTAGAGAACGTATGGATAGACATGACCAACGACTTACTGGACAAGGTCAAGGAGCAAAGCGTTCTTGCTGAAAAGGCAGACGCAGACGACTTTTCGGTCAAGAATATCAAAATGGGTGATACGACAATCGGAAAGGTTAGTCCTTATGAAATGATTCAACGAATGAAACAAGTGCCGTCATCACTTGACCGCTACAAGCGTCAGTTGAATCGTTTCAGGAAGCTACTATGACCGAATATGCTAAGACAGTCTTTGATTGCTTGTACGACTGTAAAATGACGGTTAAAGGTTATACAGAGCAAGAGATAGACGGTTTGACTAGTATGTCAGAAAGCGTGCTATTAGAGGACATTCCTTGCAGGATTTCGCAAATGAGCAATAGTTCAACGAACGGGAGCGACTATCAAGCTAACGGCTATGATATGAAACTCTTTTGCTCCGTTGTCTATGATATTCCTGCAGGTTGCAAGATTGAGGTGACTGATAGAAATGGGCACGTTAAAGTGTTTACACGTTCTAATGTGCCTATTGGTCAGTATTGGTCACATCAAGAAATTGCTATAAAGCTAGAGGGCAAGTCATGAGTGGCAGTTTTGATTATCGTAGTTTCGCTAAGTTCGCTAATAACTTCAACAGGAATGTGAATCATGCGAAAGTAGACCGATTTATGAGACAAACCTTGAATTACGAAGGTACAGAATTGAAATCTAAAGTGAAAGAGAGAACACCCGTCGGTGTTTATACGGATCATTGGGTGGAGTTCACAACCAAAGATGGCAAACACGTCAAATTTTGGGCAAGTGCTCATGGTAAACAAGGCGGAACCTTGCAAAAAAGCTGGTCTAAAAGCCATATTGAGGTATCTGGGCGGACTTATAAGCAGAAAGTTTATAACAAGGTCTACTATGCCCCACACGTTGAGTACGGGCATAAGACAGTCAATGGTGGCTTTGTTCCAGGGCAGTTTTTTCTTCATAAAACGGTTGAAGATACTAAAAGCGATATGGAAAAGCGTGTCCGTGATAAGTATGATGGCTTTATGAGAAAGGTAGTGTTAGGAAATGGCAAATAAAGGCTTTCGATTAGTCGAGGAGTTAGTTAGTCACATCAAGGGGTTATATCCTGATATCAGGATTTATCTGGATGAAGTAGAGCAAGGTTTTAAAGAACCTTGTTTTTTTATCCATGTGGTCGATACTAAGTACACTCCAGAAGCCAATAAGCATGTGAAAGTACGTTCTAAAGTGGATTTGTCTTATTTTCCTCCTAAGAAAAAGCGTAGCGAGTGTTTAGCAATGCAGGAAGAATTGAGTTATAAACTCTTACACTTGCCGACGATTCATTTATTTGACCGTCAATATGAAGTGGTTGACAACGTTCTGCATTGTATTTTTAACGCAAGCACACGCTTGAAATTAGAAGAGGAAGATATCAAACAACGTGAATTGAAAGTGAAAGAAGAGGTAAAAGATGGATAATGTAGAAGGAATTGTGTTCCCTACTGCGGACATTTTGGAAAGTAGCGCTTTTACCAACGGAGAAAAAGACATCTTGGGGGCTATTTTAGATCCAGAAGAGTCTTATAGTTTGGAAGAAGCAAGAGCAAAACTAGAATATGAACTAGGAAGGAAGATTAAGTAATGGCAGGTGGAATTTGGAAACGCCAAAATAAAGTAAGACCAGGTGCTTACATCAACGTCAAATCAAAAGACATCGCAATGACTCGACTTGGTGGCGACGGTGTCGTAACAGTGCCGCTAGCACTCAGCTTCGGTGAGTCAAAGAAATTGATGAAAATCCGACGTGGCGAAGACCTATTTAAAAAGCTAGGGTATGAGCAAGAAAGCCCACAACTCTTGTTGCTAAATGAAGCATTCAAGCGTGTGAGTGAAGTCTTGCTTTATCGTTTGAATACAGGCGAAAAGTCAAACGTAAGCCTTTCGGACAACGTAACGGCTCAAGCTAAATATAGCGGTGTCCGTGGGAATGACATCACAGTAACAGTCAAAACAAACGTAGACGACCCAAGTTCATTTGATGTTGTCACATTCCTTGATACTGTTGTTATGGACTCGCAGACTGTAAAAGTCTTGGCCGATTTGAAAAACAATGATCTAGTTGAATTTTCAGGAACTGGCGAACTGCAAGCGGTGGCTGGTGCTAAACTTACTGGCGGTACTGACGGTGCAGTCTCAACCCAAGACTACTCAGAATACTTCAAGGCGCTTGAAACAGTTGAGTTTAACTATATGGCTTTGCCAGTAGAAGATGCTTCTATCAAGAAGGCAGCTATCAACTTCATCAAACGCATGCGTGAAGACGAAGGGCTTGGTGCTCAATTGGTTGTGGCGGACTCAGATGCAGATAGCGAAGCAGTTATTAACGTTAAAAACGGCGTTATCTTGTCTGACAAGACAGTTATTGATAAGACTAAAGCGACTGTATGGGTTGCAGCAGCAAGCGCAAATGCTGGCGTTGAGAAATCGTTGACTTATGAGAAGTACGAAGACTCTGTTGATGTTGTGGGACGTTTGAGCCATACAGAGACAGAAGATGCGCTCTTGAAAGGGCAATTTGTCTTCACTGCTCGTCGTGGTCGTGCGGTAGTTGAACAAGATATCAACTCACACGTCAGCTTCACGATTGAAAAGAACCAAGACTTCCGTAAGAACCGTATCTTGCGTACCTTGGACGATATCGTGAACGATACTCGTTACGCTTTCTCTGAGTATTTCCTTGGAAAGGTAAGCAACAACGAAGATGGACGTCAAGCGTTTAAAGCGAACCGTATTCGCTACTTCAAAGACCTTGAAGCTCGTGGTGCTATTGAAGACTTCAAAGTAGAAGACATCGAGGTGCTATGTGGTGAGTTGAAAGAGTCTGTAGTGGTTAACGTAAAAGTGAAACCAGTGGACAGCATGGAAAAACTGTACATGACAGTTACAGTAGAGTAGGAAAGGAGATAGTATGGCTTTTTTAAAAGGTCGTGACGTAATCAGCGGTCAGGAAGGTACCGCTTTTATTCACATCGACGGAAGAAACGAGTTCATGTTCTATATCAAGGAACTTGAAGCTACAGTTAAGAAAAACAAAGAAGAAGTCCGCACCCTTAACAAACGTGGTACGCAAGTAAAAGCGACTGGTTTCAAGGGAGAAGGTAAGATGACTATTTACGGTGTAACTTCAACATTCAAGGAAATGATGTTGGACTACATGAAGAATGGTCGGGATACATTCTTTGATATCCAAGTGACCAATGACGATGCGACAAGTTCAATCGGTCGTCAAACAACTATCTTGCGTGAATGTAACCTTGATGAAGTTGTGATGGGTCAACTAAAAGTTGAGGAAGATTTCTTGGAAGAAGAAGTCAACTTTACTTTTGAAGATGTGGATATCTTGGAAAAATTTAATGCGCCTAAATTAGGTTAGAAAGAGGATAGATAAATGGCAATTTCAGACTTTTTACTAGAAAACGTTCAGCAGGAAGAAACAAAGGAAGTACACCTTAAGCGCTTCAAATCTCCTTTTGTCATTCGAAGTATTGACGAAAGTCTAAACGATACGTTGAAGAAACGTGCGACAATCAAGAAGAAAAACCGCCAAGGTGTGGCTATTCCTGAGTTCAACAACGATAAGTACATCGACTCTTTAATGTCTGCCTGCGTTGTTACACCAGACTTGAAAGACGCTCAACTACAAGAGTCTTATCGTACTGTCGGGGATGAAGCGGCAACCTTGAAAGCTATGTTGAAGATTGGGGAATATGCTACCCTAATGCAAGAAATCCAGTCGCTTAACGGATTTGATGAAGACATCAATGATCTTGTCGAAGAAGCAAAAAACGACTAGAGGACGGGGACGCAGAGTTGAGTTATGCTTACTACTGTTTGCATCAATTCAACTGGACTCCGTCCTTTTTGGATAGCTTATCTAAACGTGAAAAAGCCTTGATTTTTGCCTTTATCGATATCCGAGTAGAGGCAGAAGAAAAGGAACACAAAGAAATGGAAAGAAAAAGCAAGGGAAGGAGGAGACGGTAGAAGATGGCTACATTAACACAAACACTAACCCTTAAAGATAAATTTTCTAGTTCATTGAACAAGATTAATAACACAATCGATCGAACTATCGGAAAGTTTAGCGAGTTGGATAGACGTGTCAAGAAGATGACGCAAACTGCAACGATTAAAGTTAAAGCAGATATGCCTAAGAATTTAACTGCACCCAAAGTTTCTAGCCCTGTCACTCCTAAACCTGTTGCTCCTAAAGCTACTAGTCCTGTAGCGCCTAAAATGGCGACACCTATCGCTCCTAAACTTCCTTCGCCTGGTCCTCTTGTTGGTGGTTTAGGTGTTGCTACTTCCATGCTTGGTCGAATGACTTCTATTTCTCGTGCTTTGAATTTCATGGTTGCTATTCAAGCCTTGAGGCAAATGGCTAATTTAATGAGTGGTCTGATTAAGTCAGGCGATGATTATATTCAGACCATGGCAAGGCTTAAGACGATAGAAGATGGATCAAAGACAGGCCAAGAACTCCAAGACGGTATCATGGCGGCAGCACAACGCTCAAGGACTGGCTTCGGTATCATGGCAGACTCAGTGGCTAAACTACGCTCACAAGCTGGAGAAGCCTTTAAAAGTAATGATGAAGCTATTGCATTCGCTGAGCAGTTGAACAAGCTGTATAAAATCGGTGGTGCAAGTTTAGAGCAACAAAAAGCAGGGACGCTTCAAATCACACAGGCGCTTGCTTCAGGGGTTCTTCGTGGTGATGAGTTCAACTCTATGATGGAGAACGCTCCGCTTGTTGCCCAAAAACTAGCTAGACATCTTGGTGTCAGCGTTGGTCAACTGAGGGGGATGGCTAAAGATGGGCAATTAACAGGAGATATCCTTAAGAGTGCCTTGCTTGGTTCAGCAGTTGAAACAAACGCTGAGTTTGCGAAAATGCCGATGACCTTTGCTGATATGATGACTCAGATTGGCAACGTAGCTTCATACGCATTTCAGCCTTTGATTCAAGCATGGCAAGAGTTTATTAATAGTACCGCTGGACAAAACTTCATGGCAGGTTTAGAGACTGCTATGTTTGCGATTGGCCAGATAGCTTTATGGCTCTTTAATCTCTTCGTTGCAGGCTGGAACTGGGTTACTGAGAACATCAATATAGTCATGACTGCATTAACACTTCTTGCAGCAGTTGCTCTTATAGCAGGTATTGCAATGTTTGTAGCAGGTTTGATGGCAGGAGCTCCTTGGGCTTGGCTGATGCTAATATTGATAGGTGTAATTGGAATCGCACTATTAATCGGTATGGCTCTAAATGCTATGGGGATTTCATTCTTAGATGTTGCAGCTGCTATCGTTGCAGCCTTTGTCTTTGTCGGAACGGTAGTTTATGACGTCATTATGTTCGTTATCAATCTTGTAATGTATATGATTGCACCGATTGTGAATCTCTTCATAGGTATTTACAATATTGGTTTAGCAATTGCAGAATTTTTGAGAAATGTCTTTAAGCACCCGATATATTCCATCAGAAAGTTATTTTATAATCTTATTCGAACTGTATTAGATTATTTTGCTTCGTTTGTTGATGGGGTGGTCAATGTAGCGCAATCTATCGGTAATGCTTTTATAGCCGGTGCAAACATGGCTATTAAAGCTATCAACTGGATTATTGACGCTTTAAACAAAATACCAGGAGTGAATCTAGGAAAAGTTGGCGAAATGGGCTACATGTCCAATGACGGTAGTTTTGCCAATGGTATCCGTGCTATGGGAGAGATGTTTAATCCAGGAGAGGCTCCTGATGATTATGAATCTTTTGACGGCATGCGTGCCAATATGATGACTCCAGGCGGTTTGTGGGATGGGATGAAAAATCCTTTCTCAACTGCTGGCAATGCTTTTAGTGGTACTAAGGCTTTTGGTCAAGGTGTTGGTGATGCTATGCAAGGCTTCGCTGATAAGATGAAAGGCCAAGACGAACTTGCTTCTAAGTTTGACCAAATGAACCAAACACCGGCAGGGGCTGGTGCTCCTTCTGGTGGTGCTGGTGGTCTTGGCGACAAGCTAGGCAAAGGCAAGAACATTGGTAACGTCGGTAAGATTGAAGATGAAGTCAAGCTGAAAGACGAAGATATTAAGATGATGCGTGATGTTGCAGAGCGCAAGTACATCATTGATTACCAAGTTCTAACACCTCAAGTTAGTGTTAAATATGAGTCTAAAAATAGTGCTACTGAACAGGATATCGACGATTTGGTTGACAGAATTGAAGAAAAGATTATCGGTTTGGTCGATAGCGACCTAGGAATTGCGTAGGAGGTAGAAGGAAATGGCGATTGGTATTTTCGTAGAGTACAAAGGTCAGGTCACACAACTTCCTGTCAATCCAGAAGAGCTAAAAACGAAGAATAGCGCAAATAACGAGTCAGCAACGAGTATTGCGCTAGGAGAAATAACCCAGATGAGTTTTCCCAAACTATCTGAGGTTACTTTCACTTCATTCTTCCCTAGAGACACTTTCCGCTCTTATGTCCTGAATAAATCAGGAACGCCTGAAACCTATGTCCGACTCTTAAAGAAAATCATGGACGGGAAAGAACCTTGTCGCTTGATTATCTCTGGCGTGGGTATCAATATGCTTGCGACAGTTGAGAGTTTTGAGCAACAAAGAAAAGCTGGTATTCATGAGGATGTTTACTACGACATCACTTTCAAAGAGTACAAGATGGCCAAGGCTCGGTTTGTAAAAATCGAAAAGAAGGTATCAGAGGAGAAGAAAGCTAGTCAACCTCAGAAAGAGCAAGCCCCTTCGACTAAGAAAGAAGTGACTATCGGTGCAAAGGTGCTTGTTAATGGGCAACTTCATAGAGATAGTTATGGAGAAGGCCCGGGTCAAACTGAGTCAAACGCAACTAGATTTGTCAATTATATCAATATGAAAGGGTCGCATCCTTATCACGTTACCATGCTGGATGGCGGTTGGCGTGGTTGGGTTACTGCTGATTCGGTGCAAGTCCTATGATGGAATTTCTAATTCAAGATGTGAATGACGGTAAAGTCTTTGATATCACTGAGTTGGTCGGAGGTGTCAAATGGGAAACCAGTATTGATTTTCAGCCGGGAAAACTTGAGTTTGATATGATTATAGACTCGCAGGTTGCTTGTAACTTTGGGGATGTTATCCGCTTCAAGGTGGATGATAAGGGCATTTTTTACGGCAAAGTTTTCAAGAAAAAGCGGAAATCAGCTAAGAAATGGTCGGTTACTGCTTATGACAGAATGAGGTACCTGAAAAACACCGACACAATCGTGTTTGAAGCCTCTAAAAGTCATGAAATCTTTAGTAAGATTTGCGAAATCTCAGAACTTGAGTACAAAGTTGTCGATGAGGGAAACTGGACGTGTCCTGAGAAAATCGAAGATAAGAAAACTTATTTTGCGATGATCCAGAACGCCTTGGACTTAACATTGATTCATGGTGGAATGTGGTACATCATCAGGGATAACTTTGGTACAGTCGAGCATATAGCCTTAAATTCGCTGATTACTGACTTAGTGATTGGTGATGATAGCGTAGCTACAGACTTTGACTATGAAGGCTCTATCGATGATAGTTTCAACTATGTGAAGCTGACTAAAGACAACAAACAGAGTAAAAAGCGTGAAGTTTACGTCGTGAAAGACTCTAAAAATGTTGCTCTTTGGGGCAAGTTGCAGTACCACGAAAAAGTGGATGAAAAGATGAATGAGAGTCAGATTCAACAAAAGGCTGAACTCTTATTGAAAGCTAAGAATCATCCTAAAAAGACTTTTAAAGTTCCTTGTTTAGGACATCTTGGAATCAGTGCAGGCAACAGTGTTGTGCTGGATTTTGCTGATTTAGAGTCCGAAGGGATTAAGAAGAACAGTCTTGGCATCATCTCTAAATGTACCCATAAGTGGGATAAGGTGCATACAATGGATTTAGAATTGAGGACGCTGGAATAATGGCAGGAGAGTTGTTAGCACGCCTTTTGGCGCAAGGAGTAGATGATGGGACAGACAGAACAGATATTGTTTTTGGCTCTGTCACATCTGTTTCTCCTCTCACAATCAAGGTTAATAATAAACTTGAAATCCCTGAGTCTTTTTTAGTTCTAAGTCCGATGGTTAAAGAACTACGTACCGGAGATACTGAAGGAGACAACAAGAGGTGGATTGTTTTTCGTGATCTTGAAGCAGGAGACAAAGTCTTAATGATTAAAGCCCAGAACGGGCAATTATACTACGTTTTACAAAGGATGGAGTGAAGATGGTAGATATACGAAACATTGAAGAAGTTGTTTTGCCATCCTACACTTATCAAGTGAAAAATGGCAGAATACACGGATATATTGACGGCTTAGAAGCCATGAGGCAAGCAGTTGAAAAGATTTTGCTTACAGAACGGTTTGAGTGGGTCATCTACTCTTCAAACTACGGAGTAGAATTAGAGCGCTTGATTGGAAAGCCTTATGATTTTGTCAAAGCTGACCTTGAGAGAACAATTTCTCAAGCCTTGTTAGTTGATACAAGAATTAAAAGTGTCCAAAATTTCTTCATCGAGCAACAAACCAAGGACAGTTTGCTTTGTGTCTTTGAAGTCCATACCATATCTGGTTTATTTAAAGTTGAAAAGGAGGTGACGCTGATTAATGATAGGTGATTTCTTAGAAAAATACACGTTTGATTATCTGATGAATGACGCTCTTTCTCGTGTCAATGAAAATATTGATACACGGGAAGGTTCTATCATCTATGACGCATTGGCGCCTGCTTGTTATGAGTTAGCTGGTTTTTATTTGCAGTTGAAAAATCTACTGCTAGATACATTTCCACAGACTGCTATTGGGCAATACCTAGACTACAAGGTGGAAGAGTTCGGTCTACATCGTTATCCGTCCAAGAAAGCGGTACGCTTTGCGGAGTTTAAAAACGAGAGAAAAGAAGGCGTACAAATCGCTTTAGGTTCTCGTTTTGCGACAATTGACGATGCTGCACTCATCTACAAGGTTGTTCGTGCAACAGATGTAGTAGGTAAGTATGAAGTAGAGTGTGAGACGACTGGAGTTGTCGGAAATCGCTACTATGGTAATATCTTACCCTTAGAGAACTACAGAAACCTCGCCACTGCAGTCTTAGGGGAAATCGTTACATCTGGCCAAGATGAAGAAACTGACGATGAATTGCGGAAGCGTTTCTTGATTTACGTCAATGAGAAACCGTTTGGCGGTAACTTCATCGAGTACATTCAGCGTGTCCGTGAAATTGACGGTGTTGGCGCAGTTCAGGTTTATCCAGTTTGGAATGGCTCAGGAACGGTTAAAGTAGTTGTTTTAGACAACGACTTAAACTTGGCATCTACCGAGACAATCAAGAAGGTGCAAAACGTTCTGGATCCACTAGAATACACTGGAAAAGGAGTTGGACTTGCTCCTATCAATCATCGTGTGACGGTTACGACTGCGACACGCTTCCCGATTGATATTGAGTTTAAACTTGAGTTGATGACAGGATATCAGTTAAATCAAGTAAAAGAACTGGTAGACAAGGCTCTAGACCAGTATTTCTTGGATTTGAGAAAGAACTGGGCGCAATACTCAGATGTTAACACCTACAGCATGAAAATCTATCGCTCGCAGTTAATGGCCAGGCTACTGACCATTAACGGTGTTGCTAACGTGGATAAGATGAAACTGAATAACCGCGAAGCTGATTTAGCACTTGTTTTTACAGGACAATTACAACAATTGCCGTATAAAGGAACAGTGAGGACGGTTTAATGGTAAAAGAAGTAAACTTATCTGAATACGTTCCAGATTACTATGAGGGCGTCAAAGATATGAAAGAACTGGTTCGGGTTGAAAATGCTCTGTTTAAAGACGGTACTATCTCGTTAGAGCAGTTTATCAAGAATCAGTTCATTATGCTCTGCGATGTTCCTACGTTAACGAAATTTGAAGAAGTCTACGGTATTGTTGCTCACGCTGACGATACGTTGGAGTGGAGAAGAGAGCGTGTTTTGTTGCGGATCAATATGAGACCACCATTTTCATGGTGGTTTTTAATTCGCAAATTAGACGACCTTTTTGGCAAAGGAAAGTACAAGGCTTCAGTAGATTTCGCTAACCAGGTCTTGCTGATTGAGTCTGGTGCAGAAACGAGTGGACTTTTCAGAGAGTCAGTTATCTTTGTCAATGCAATCAAGCCAGCAAATATGGGATATACGCATATCCCAACAGTGACAGAACGAGTCAAGCTGAAAGAACGGTTATTCAAGACGTCAGTAGACTTTGCTAGAGCAGGTTATGCAGTTGTAGGAGTGACACCTTTTGAGTATGAAGGGCCACAAGAGGAGGTTTTATTCAATGATTAAAGAAGCGTTACTAAATACAGTTACAGAAACCGTACTAGCTAAAATCAATAAAGCAAGATTGAATAATAATCAAATTGTGACGATACAGAAGCGACGAGAGCAGCGTTTTGTGTTGATTGATTTCTTGATCCCAGACTCAATCAGAGAAATCAATAAGATTGAGTTGCTAGACAGTTCAAACGTACCTCAGTCTGTCATTGATGTATACGTTCCGATTGAAACAACAACACGATTCAAATATAGACTGGAGGTGCTAACAGATGGCTAAAATCTGGAGGTCAAGAGATATCATCGGCGTTGAAGATGCGCAACGATGGGAAAACAAAGCTGATTCAAGTCACAGGCACAAGGTTGCAGACATCGACGGTCTTCCCGAAAAGATCGACGAGGTCACTAAAAGCAAGGCTGAGAAGGTTGACCTAACTGGTCATATCCAAAACCACAACAATCCACACGGTGTCACTAAGCAACAAGTGGGACTAGGGAATGTCGCAAACGTCGAACAAGCAAGTAAGCAAGATTTTAACAATCACGCAAATAATCACAACAATCCACATAGCGTTACGAAGCATCAAGTTGGTCTGGGTAACGTAGACAACGTTAGACAAGCAAGTTATGAGTCAGTAGAGGCTTTAAAGCGTGAGTTTCAGGAGCACGAAGATAGACTAAATGCTATCGAGTACATGTTCTTACAGAATGACTTCACTGCTCCGATTCGTACAGACGACGGTACAGAACATACCTTACTTGCTGATGAAAATGGCCGTGTGATTGTCGCAGATTGGAAATACATTATGGAGGTATAAGATGGCAGTAATTAGTACACAGACACGAAAAGTAACTGATTTGCCACAGGCTAGTCAGGTTAACAACTCGGACAACATCATGATTCATGATGGTCGTGGGTTGAAAAAAGTGTCTGTGCAGACATTGAAAAATGGAATCAGTAGCAATGTATCAGTAGCTACGTCGAACTCAAACGGTATCGTCAGACCTGATAACCAGACAACAGAAGTGTCAAATGGTGTGATGAAAGCCAAAACTGCAACTAGTGGGCAGGCTGGTGTAGTACGACCGGATAACTCAACGATTACAGTCGATAGCTCGGGTGTTCTAAGAGTAAACAGGTCAGCGCTTGGGATTCCAAGTACACCGTCTGAAGTAGTCGCACACAAGCTGATTAACCAAAATGGAAATCAACAAATGAAGTATTGGTATGGGTCTAAAGCGCAATATAATGTAATTGGTACAAAAGATCCTAACACAATCTATGATGTGTATGAGTAGGTGATGCTATGGCTACAAGAGAAGGAATCTATGTCGGAGGGCATGAGATTGTAGAACGGTATGTTGGCTCAAGATTGGTTTGGGAGAAGGAGAAGTGGATATTTGTTGGAAGCTTTCGAGATTTAAGTCTCCGAACAATCTCAAGCGATTTTTTAGTTTTAAACACAACCAATAACGATGGGACATTCGATGATAAATATCGAAACCGAAGCAAAATAACCAAAACAAAAATTAATATAAAACCCAAAAATGGTGTAAAAAGAGTTGTATACGCAAGATATGCATATACACATTATTCAAATGACCATTCAAATGATTATTTAAATAATTATTCAGGAGGAATAAACAAAGCACCTGGGCTTTATATTGAGTTTACAGACATAAATCAGAGAGATGAATTCAAGAGAAATTTCACAAATGGTGATTCGCTAGACATTTATATTAAACTATCAGGAGGACATTAACATGGAATTTGTATTAGTAAATAAATTTTACAGAGTTGGCAAGACGGAAGTCTCTATTCAATGTGACAAGCCGCTTACTTTTTTCACTCGTGAGTTAGAGGGTGATCGACTTGGTGACACGGATGAAACACTCATTGAAGCAGTCAAAGAGATTCTACGAACTGAATTAGATCCAACAAGCGCTATTGTCAAAAACCAAGAACAGTTGGCTAAAACGACTACAGCACTTGAACAAGCCAATCAGCTTATGGAAGGCATGCAGAAGGTCAGCTTGCGTAATAACGATGATATCGAGGAAATCTTTGCACGCTTGGAAGTGCTTGAGAAACACAATGGTATCGATCATGAGCATGAGGACGAAGCAGAGGGACATGAAGATGCACCACACGTTGCAGAAACACACCCTACTGAACCTGCTCCAGTAACTCAACCAGTTCAACCAGAACCCCAATCAGCTACAGAAGTGGCCACAAATGGAGTTCCTAACGTGGTCGTATCTGAACCAACACCAGCACCAGCACAACCAACTACTGAACAACCAGTAGCAGAAGCGTCTACACAACCTGCACCAGCAGTAGAACAACCAACAGAAAGCGAGACAGAACATGAAATTCCTACACCGACAAGCGAAGCGAGCACTAGTGAAAACAATGGAGGTAGCAACAATGAGTAAAATTACATTAGACCAAGCTAAAATCGACATGTACATTAACCTGCTAAAACGTGGAGCGATTGACTTTTCATTCGTCAATAAACGCTTCCGAGATCGTGTACGCAAAGAATTGGAACGCCTTGGTTTGAGCCAATTGGCGAACTAGCGAGGTGCTTATGGACGTCTTACAACAGATAGAACATTTCTTCATGAACGTGCTACCATCGGCTTCACCGATTATCATCGCTTGGCTTAGCTACAAATTGCCGAAAAAAGCCAAAGAAGAGACGGAGAGAATCGTCTCGGAACTAACCAATGTCAAGAAACAGATTGAAGATGTCCAGACTACCGCTAAAGATAGCAATTCCAAAATCGACGAAGTGCAAGAAAAATTAAAAATTCACGATGAGGCGCATCTAAATACCATGAAGTTGCGCCTTGACCGTGATATGCGACGAGCTATTAACAGAGGTTATACCTCCCGAGATGAATTTTCACTAGTGGAAAGCATGCACAAAAGCTATAAAACTCTAGGAGGTAATGGCTACATAGACCGTTTATTCAGCGATTTTGAAAAATTGGATATCAAAGAAGGCATCTTAATAGATGATTAGAAAGGGGGCATGGAATGGGATGTAGTAATACGACTAATTTGGTTCAGGTTGACGGAGGCGTTCGTGTCAAGCAAGGAGATTTGTCCTCTACTTTCGGATTTGAATTGCAAGATGAAAATTTCCGTGGTATTGCTTCTCTTGAGGGGCAAGAAGCTCTTATAACCCTAACAAAAGATAAATATTGTTGGAAGACAAAATCACTCGTCAAGGATCAATCTGTTAGCTTTAATTTAGATAGTATTCTGCCAAACGGTAAATACCGTGTAGAAATTTCGGCTGGGGGATATATCTTTCCAAGCGATCGAAAAACTTATATTGAAATTGAAGCGTCGGATAAAGAATTGGTTCTTGAGGTAGTTCATACTCTCAAAGAGCTGGACATCGCTGAAGAAGTTAAAAGACAGCTTAGCGAAGGTGGAGCGTGTCCGGAAATTCCAGACCTGCTCATGTACTATAACTTAGGAAAGGTGTAAAACATGGATACAAGTAAATTAATTGCATTCGCTCAAGCATTGGGAGCGGATAACAAGACAATGAAGCAGTTAATCGATACAAAGATTGACAACGCTACGTTAATGCAGGCTATCGAGCAAGCGAAAACAGCAGTGAAGAATGATATTCTGGGTGATGGAGTTCCTGAAAATCTTGATACGCTTAAAGAAATTGCTGAAAAAATCGCCAGCTTGAGTGGAGATGTTGAGACTGCAGTTGTGCAGAAATTGGCTGACCTTGGCCGTCGTATTGATGAATTTGCCAATCTTGACCTGGTCGCAACCTATAATGCAGCGAAAGCGTGATGGCCATGAATAACCTTGAAAATCTAGCAACAGCTATTGGTACAGATATCAAGGATATCAAGACGCAAAATGCCAACTCTCAAGCAAAGATTTCGGCTAATACAGAGTCTATTAACCGCATCGCTACTCAAATGGATAGTCTTGCGACAAAATCAGAGGTAAAACAAGATATTGATGGCCTTGCGCAGACCTTCGCTAAGATGAGAGTTGGTGGAACTAACTTGTTAAGAGGTTCGAAAGGACCTTTTCTTCCAGATAAAAAGCCAGCTAATTTTGATAATAATATTCTCTATGTAGAACAGACGTCTGTTCACATGGAACAGGGACAGGAATATATTATTTCGGCTAAAACGGACGGGACCTTTACAGCTCATCACGACGGGAATAAGGAATCCGATAACGTAGTTCTTTGGATTATGGACAAGGATGTCAGAAATTATCAAATTGTATCGGACCTCAAGACCGGTACCACAGGAACGAAAATAATTTGGAATAAGCTTACAGGGATTTATCATCTGCGCGTTAACACTTATCACAAAGAAGCAACCAAGAGTGTCTGGGATGTGAAGATTGAAAAAGGCAATGTCGCGACAGATTGGAGCCCAGCGCCTGAGGATGCACAAACTCAAGTAGCCGAAACTCAAGAGAGCTTGAGAGGGCTTGAGCGCAAGTTTGAGACGGTTGCTAGTGATGTGAAGGTACTGAATCAAAAGCCTGAACCAAGACTGACCTTGACAGGAAATACCCTAGGTATTGCAGGAGGCAATAATGTCACTCTACCGATACCAGACAATGTAGGGCATGAAATCCGTGGCACAGGCTTTCCAGAAGGGCGTATCACTGGTGAAATCGGAACAACTTATGTAGATGTCAACGCGACGAATGGCGCTCTCAAATGGATAAAAGAGAGTGGGAATGGTAATACAGGTTGGAAGGTCCTAATCGGTGATACTGGTTGGAGGACACTTAACTCAGTTTCAAAACTAGGAAATTCGTATGTAAAAATAAGACGCTTTAACAATCTGGTCTTATATCAATTTGGAGGTCTTCAATGGGGCTGGTTCGGAATTGTAAGACGCGATGGTCAAGGCTATATTCTTCAAGAAACAGACAGAGAAAGAAATTGTTTTATCATTTTTAGAGATAATATACCTATAGGGTTTAGAACGCAATCATCCTTAATTGGTAATATATATAACGATAATGGAATTGTGTACGGTACATGGTATGTAGGAGGAGCTGCAGACCAAAATCATTTAAGATTCCAATTCTTAAACCCAGTGCCAACCGACCGAGACATTGGGGATATCCGTGTAAGTGCCATCTCTTACTTAACCGATGACCCGTGGCCTACGCAATTACCATAAGAAAGGAAATTTAACAATGTCACAATTTAATGAATTGATTATCGCTTTTGCTACAGGATTCTTGGCTGTAGCAGTAGGCAATATCGTAAAAGCAGTAAAAGAGTATCTTTTGCAAAAAGGCGGAGAGAAAGCTGTAAAAATCGCTGAAATCCTAGCTAAAAACGCAGTACACGCAGTAGAGCAGGTAGCTCAAGAGACTGGCTACAAAGGTGATGAAAAGCTAGAGCAAGCTCGTGATAAAGTCCGAGCTGAACTTACAAAATACAACATCAGCATGACTGACAAGGACCTTGATACATTTATCGAGGCATCGGTCAAGCAGATGAATGACGCTTGGAAAGGGGAATAATGATGGTAGAAATCATTAACCATACAATCTTCAACGGGATTTCAGGTTCTCGTCCAACCGAAAAACCAAAATACTACATCATGCACAATGATGCTGGTTCAAAAAGTGCAAAGGCCTATATCGAATGGCTCCAAGAACGATATGACAATGGCCGGTCTGAACTTGGTTTTGCTCATTACTACATCTCAAGAGATGCAATTGTGCGAGTCGAAGACACATACAATGGTTCATGGTCTGCTGCTAACTACGATGCTAACATGAACTCTATCAGTTATGAAGTCTGTCAGCAACTCAGCGCATCAGATGCCGAGTTCATTGAAAATGAAAACATGGTATTGCGCCAAATGGCCGAGGATATGACTTATTTCGGTGATACTCCGAACTATTCAAACATCAAGTTTCACAATGAATTTTCTAGCACATCATGCCCTGCTCGTTCCCTTGAATTACACGGTGGCTACAATGACAGCTTGCGTGACTATGTGATTGATAAAATCAAGCATTATCAATCTCTTGGCTCAACAGTCCAAGAAATGCTTGATAATGAGGGTAATCAGGAAGGTTGGAAGAGAAATTCAACTGGCTGGTGGTATGTCAATGCAGATGGAAGCTATCCAACGAATAAATGGCAGAAGATCAACAATGTCTGGTATTACTTTGATAGCAATGGCTACATGAAGGCTAATTCATGGCACAAGCATTCAGATGGGGACTGGTATTACTTGCTACCAAATGGCGCTATGGCCACTGGTTGGGTGCTTATCAGTAACAAATGGTACTACTTCAAAGAAGATGGTAAGATGGCCACTGGTTGGGTTAAGTACAAGGAACATTGGTACTATCTTGATTATCAAAAAGGAGAGATGGTATCGAACGCATTTGTAAAATCAGCGGACGGAAAAGGCTGGTACTACCTCAAACCAGATGGCAGCATGGCAGATAAGCCAGAGTTCACAGTAGAGCCGGAAGGCTTGATTACAGTTAAATAAATAGAAAGGAAACTTTCTAAAATGTTCTTTCACCGCAGGCTCAGGCTTGCGGTTTTTTTGTTTGTTCTGAATCAAGAAAACATCTAACCAACCGACATCAATGTCGGTAGCAAAATAAATGGTTTGCCTGAAAAATTGACTTGTTGAAGTCAACAAATAGCTTTATAAAGCCCTTAGTTGCCAATTTTGTTGAGGTTAACAAAATTAGAGTTTGTATTTCTATTTTGCAAAAACACGCATTTTGAACGATTAGAAACAAAAATTACAATCCTATTGTTCAAAAAAGTGCTTACTTGAAGAATAGGGACTATATATGCCCCAAAAATATAAAAATAAAATTTGGGGCATTAATGGGGCATAAGTTTAAAACTTATGTATTTTTACCTATAATTTTAAATTGGTTTTTAATCGTATACATCCTTATTTATCAAAACTTTTTTCTATTATATAGCTATGAAGTATATCCTTTATAAAAGACGCTGTTAAATAATCAGCCTTTAAAAAGCCTATTGTATCAAGCTTTCTAGCTTGGTCAGTAGGCTTTTTTTGTGTATAGGGGGCAAAAAAGGGGCAAAATACTATTTTTCACTTGTTTTAGGATGATGTCAACCAGCATTTTCGTTATTTTCTAAGAGTGATGAGTTTTTATTGTTTATCCGTAGGATGATCGACTATTTTAAATAATACTGTATTTCTAGCTTATACTCTTCTAAAATCTCTTCAAACCACGTCAGTTTCACCTTGGATTATATATGTGACTGACTTCGTCAGTCTTATCTACAACCTCAAAGCAGTGCTTTGAGCAACCTGTGGCTAGCTTCCTAGTTTTCTCTTTGATTTTCATTGAGTATTATTTGTCTCAAAATCAAACCTTGAAAGTGGATAATAACCTTCTCCGATATTTTATTGATTTTCAGCTGAAGTCATATTAAAAATATTTAAGTAGAAAGAAAAGTTATATACTATCTATTGAAAATATTATAAATCAGATACAAAGACAGGTGAAACCTTCTGTGTTATACTAGAGATATGTTAGATTTGAAAGAATACGGTATCGTCATGTGGCCGGAGGAGAAGATCATTTCTTTTCGTGAGAAACTTCTCAACTGGTATGATGAAAATAAAAGAGATTTACCATGGCGTAGGAGTAAGAATCCTTATCATATCTGGGTGTCTGAAATTATGCTCCAGCAGACCAGGGTGGATACGGTTATTCCTTACTATGAAAGATTCTTGGACTGGTTTCCAACAGTAGAAAGTTTGGCGAATGCGCCTGAAGAACGTTTGTTGAAGGCTTGGGAAGGTTTGGGTTATTATTCTCGAGTTCGTAATATGCAGGCTGCAGCCCAGCAGATTATGACTGACTTTGGTGGTCAATTTCCAAATACCTATGAAGGAATTTCCAGCTTGAAAGGGATTGGTCCTTACACAGCAGGAGCCATTTCCAGTATTGCCTTTAACTTGCCTGAGCCGGCTGTAGATGGTAATGTCATGCGTGTTTTGGCCCGTCTGTTCGAAGTCAACCATGATATTGGGATTCCAAGTAATCGCAAAATTTTTCAGGCGATGATGGAAATCTTGATTGATCCGGATCGTCCTGGTGACTTTAACCAAGCTTTGATGGACTTAGGCTCAGATATTGAGGCTCCTGTAAATCCTAGGCCAGAAGAAAGCCCAGTTAAGGACTTCAGTGCGGCATATCAGAATGGAACCATGGACCGTTATCCAATTAAGGCTCCAAAGAAAAAGCCTGTTCCTATTTATCTTAAAGCCTTAGTTGTGAAAAATTCTCAGGGACAATTTCTACTTGAAAAAAATGAAAGCGAAAAGTTGTTAGCAGGATTTTGGCATTTTCCCTTGATAGAAGTAGATGAGTTTTCGCAAGAAGAGCAGTTTGACCTCTTCCATCAGGTTGCAGAAGAAAGTGTGAACTTTGGTCCCAGTCCAGAGGAGAGTTTTCAGCAGGACTATGACTTAGATGTTGATTGGCTCGATGTTTATTTTGAGACTGTCAAGCATATCTTTAGCCATCGCAAGTGGCATGTTCAAATTGTAGCAGGTCAGGTGACTGACTTCCATGATTTTTCAGATAGGGAAGTTCGCTGGCTTTCACCAGAAGAGTTTAAGAATTATCCACTTGCCAAACCCCAACAAAAAATCTGGCAGGCTTATGCACAAGCCAACTTAGACAGTAGCAAAGACTAGCTATTGTGTCTTCTTGCTATTTTTTTGGTATAATAGTAGAGAAAAAGGTGAACATATGAAAAAAATATTAATTGTAGATGATGAAAAACCAATCTCAGATATTATCAAGTTTAATATGACCAAGGAAGGTTACGAGGTTGTAACTGCTTTTAATGGTCGTGAAGCGCTAGAGCAATTTGAAGCAGAGCAACCAGATATTATTATTTTGGATTTGATGCTTCCAGAAATTGATGGTTTAGAAGTTGCGAAGACTATTCGCAAGACTAGTAGTGTGCCTATTATCATGCTGTCAGCTAAGGATAGCGAATTTGATAAGGTTATCGGTTTAGAGCTTGGGGCGGATGACTATGTGACAAAACCCTTCTCAAATCGTGAGTTGCAGGCGCGTGTTAAAGCTCTCCTTCGTCGCACGGACTTGGCTTCTGTAGATAATCAAGAATCAGATGAAAATAAAACTCAGCCCTTGCAAATTGGGGACTTGGAGATTGTTCCAGATGCTTATGTGGCTAAGAAATACGGTGAAGAACTAGATTTAACCCACCGTGAATTTGAACTCTTGTACCATTTGGCTTCTCATATCGGTCAAGTGATTACGCGTGAACATTTGCTTGAAACTGTCTGGGGTTATGATTATTTCGGAGATGTTCGAACAGTTGATGTAACTATCAGACGTTTGCGTGAGAAGATTGAAGACACACCAAGTCGTCCGGAGTATATCCTAACACGTCGAGGTGTTGGTTATTATATGAGAAATAATGATTAAACTAATTAAAGACACAGTTTTAACCAGTGATTTTATCTTTATCCTCATTTTACTTGGCTTTATTTTAGTCGTGACCTTGCTTTTACTAGAAAATCGTAGGGATAATATTCGGTTGAAGCAAATCAATCAAAAGGTAAAAGACCTGATTGCAGGAGATTATTCTCAAGTATTGGATATGCAGGGAAGCTCTGAAATCACTAATATTACCAATAATCTCAATGATTTATCTGAAGTAATTCGGTTGACTCAAGAAAATCTGGAACAAGAGAGTAAAAGGTTACACAGTATCCTCTCTTACATGACAGATGGGGTTCTTGCGACCAACCGTCGGGGTCAGATTATCATGATTAATGACATGGCTAAGAAACAGTTAGGTGTTCAGAAAGAAGATGTTCTCAACAAAAGTATTCTAGAATTGCTTAAGATTGAAGATGAGTATGAACTTCGTGATTTGATCACCCAAATTCCTGAGCTCATCATTGATTCTCAGGATGCTAATGGTGAGTATCTGAGCCTTCGTGTTCGCTTTGCTTTGATTCGTCGAGAGTCTGGCTTTATTTCGGGTCTGGTTGCTGTTTTGCATGATACGACTGAGCAGGAGAAGGAAGAACGCGAGCGGAGACTCTTTGTTTCCAATGTTAGCCATGAGTTACGGACACCCTTAACCAGTGTTAAATCTTATCTTGAAGCTTTGGATGAGGGAGCCTTGTGTGAGACCGTAGCACCAGACTTTATCAAGGTATCTCTAGACGAAACCAATCGTATGATGCGCATGGTAACAGACCTCCTTCATCTCTCTCGGATTGACAATGTGACCAGTCATCTGGATGTGGAATTGATTAATTTTACTGCCTTTATTACTTTTATCCTTAACCGTTTTGATCAGATAAGAGGGCAGGATGAAGAGAAGAAATACGAACTGGTGAGAGATTACCCTATCAATTCTATCTGGATTGAGATTGATACAGATAAGATGACACAGGTCATTGATAATATTCTCAACAATGCTATTAAATATTCTCCAGATGGTGGGAAAATCACAGTGACTATGAAGACAACTGATGATCAGATGATTTTATCTATCTCAGACCAAGGTTTGGGTATTCCTAAGCAGGATTTACCACGCATCTTTGACCGTTTTTATCGTGTGGATCGTGCTAGAAGTCGTGCCCAAGGTGGAACAGGTCTGGGACTGTCTATTGCCAAAGAAATTATCAAACAACATAAGGGCTTTATTTGGGCCAAGAGTGAATACGGTAAGGGATCAACTTTCACAATTGTGCTCCCTTATGATAAGGATGCAGTTAAAGAAGAAGTATGGGAGGATGAAGTAGAAGACTAGAATGAGTGAAACAGGCTTTAAATACAGTATTTTAGCGTCGGGTTCCAGTGGGAATTCCTTTTATCTGGAAACACCAAAAAAGAAGCTTTTAGTGGATGCAGGCTTGTCTGGCAAGAAAATTACAAGCCTACTTGCTGAAATTAATCGCAAGCCAGAAGACTTGGACGCCATCTTGATTACCCATGAGCATTCAGATCATATCCACGGAGTGGGTGTCTTGGCTCGCAAATATGGTATGGATTTGTATGCCAATGAAAAAACTTGGCAAGCTATGGAAAATAGTAAATATCTTGGCAAGGTGGATTCTTCTCAGAAGCACATCTTTGAGATGGGCAAAACCAAGACATTTGGAGATATCGATATTGAGAGTTTTGGTGTGAGTCATGATGCAGTCGCACCGCAGTTCTATCGCTTTATGAAGGATGATAAAAGTTTTGTTCTTTTGACAGATACAGGTTATGTCAGTGACCGTATGGCAGGAATTGTCGAAAATGCGGATGGCTATCTCATTGAGTCCAATCATGATGTAGAGATTTTACGAGCAGGTTCTTACGCTTGGCGACTCAAACAACGAATCCTATCGGATCTCGGTCACCTTTCTAACGAAGATGGTGCTGAAGCCATGATTCGGACGCTAGGAAATCGCACTAAGAAAATCTACCTTGGTCACTTGTCTAAGGAAAACAATATCAAGGAGCTAGCTCACATGACCATGGTCAACCAGCTAGCGCAAGCTGATCTGGGAGTCGGAGTAGATTTTAAGGTTTATGATACCTCACCAGATACCGCAACACCATTGACAGATATATAAAAAGAAGGCGAGTGCCTTCTTTTTATATATTAGTAGATATTTGTTGTGGTATAATGTTTAAAAATGATATAGGAGAAGTAGTGTGAAAAGAAAATGGTTATTTAAGGATTACTATGATACAACGATTATCATACTTACGTTGATATCTGTTGTTTTAGTCTTGCTTGGATTTGCTGAGATGATTGACTTGGATAATCCTCCATACAATATTATTGATTTACTACTTTGGGGTGTTTTCGTGGTGGATTATGGCTGGCGGTTCTTTTTAAGTAAAGGGAAATGGCGATTCATAATTGAAAATATCTTTGATCTGCTAGCTATCCTTCCTTTAAATGCTATTTTTACAGTGTTTCGATTAGGACGCATCTTTCGCCTAGCAAGGCTGACAAAATTACTGAAACTGACTCGTCTTTTAAGAATCGTTGGATTGACTGGTAAGCTGGAAAAGAAGATTGGAAAACTCTTACGAACAAATGGCTTGCTTTATATTTTCTATCTCAATTCCTTTATTGTGCTGGTAGGAAGTTCGATTTTATCCGTTGTTGAAGAAAAATCTTTCTCAGATAGTCTTTGGTGGGCTCTTGTTACTGTAACGACAGTTGGTTATGGGGATATTGTTCCGAATTCGATCTTTGGTAAATGGTTAGCTGTCTTATTAATGCTTGTTGGTATTGGAACAATAGGAATGTTAACGAGTGCCTTGACGAACTTTTTTGTAAAAGATAATCCAGATGAACAGATAAAACTTGATAAACTCCAAGATGAATTATCTAGTCAGAGAATATTACTAGAGAAACAATCTGAAAAGATAGAAGAACTACATCGAATGATAAAAGACTTAGTTGAAAAAATATAATAAAGGTGAGACAAAACTTGATTCGAGGAGAAATCAAGTAAGTCTTGACACAATAAAACGCATAATATCAAGGTCTTCTGGCACCTTACATTATGCGTTTTTGTGATTTTTATTAGAATGGCAATTTTCCAGCGAAAGCACCTAATTTTTTCTTAGTCGTTTCATCGATTTGTTCAAGAGCAGAGTTGATAGCCTGAACAGTCATATCTGAAAGAGTTTCAAGATCTTCTGGGTCAACGACAGCTGGATTGAAGTCAATGCTGACAACTTTTTTGTCACCAGTTAAGGTCGCTTGGACAAGGTCTTGAGCAGATTTGCCAACAAATTGCATAGCAGCAAGTTCTGCTTGGCTTTGTTCCATTTGTTTTTGAAGTTTTTGTGCTTGGCGCATCATGTTTTGCATGTTCATCATGGTGATTTATAGTTTCCTTTTATCTTATTTTCTTTCTTATTTTATCAATTTTGAGGTTAAAAGTCTATTGTTAGTATAAATCCCTCAACATTAAATTTTTTGAAAATTTAATGAAAGATGAGTGAAAACATGGTATAATGAAACGTAAAATTAATTCAGGTTTCCTGAACCGATAGGAGTAAACAATGAAAAAAACTAGGTTTTGTCCTTTTATCTTCAGCCTTGCTATTGACAGCTTGTGCTGTTAGGTTTGAAAAATCAGCAGATACAACCGATTCGTCTAAGGTGACAGCTTTGTCTGAAGACAAGCAGAAAATGCTTGATAAGGCCACAGCTGACTATAAGACTTTTGTGCAAGAGCAAATCGATAATCTGTTGACAGATACGGAAGGCTTTGTCAAACTGTTGAAAGAAGGTAAGTTAGAAGAAGCTAAGAAGGTTTATCCACTGATTCGTATGTCCTATGAGCGTTCAGAACCAATTGCCGAAAGTTTTGGTGAATCAGATGTCAAGATTGACT
Organism: Streptococcus sp. 27098_8_76; assembly: GCF_041432315.1. GTDB lineage: Bacteria > Bacillota > Bacilli > Lactobacillales > Streptococcaceae > Streptococcus. The sequence continues at coordinate 223,953 of NZ_JAPVZI010000001.1, forward strand.
TCCGTTTGGCAGACTACATGGACGAAAACAAGACAGAAGAAGGTTGGGCAGGTTTCCACCGTATTGAACGTATCCTTTGGGAAGACAATACAACTAAAGGAACTGAAAGTCAAGATAAGGAAGAATAAATCTGCTCTAATAAAAAAACTTTGTTCTCTAGAAACCATCGTGTGGCTAGCTAGAGTGCAAAGTTTTTTTGATTTTCTAATTAAAATGCAGACTGTATTCTTTATAATCACAAGGCTATTAAGAGAGCAGTGGATATCAAAATGATGATTTTGAGTTTTTGTTATTTTGGCTTTGTAGCAAGGTAACATAGTCGCTTTTTGTGTGGAATAAGTGGGAAAGAAAAACAGTTCTTTGAGTTTGATCGATAAAGTAAAGCAAGATATATTGACCGATAATTTTTCCTCGTGTGGGGTACTTACTATTGATTTTAAGTCCGATTTTTTCATCTGCATCAAAGCCAGCTTCAGGAAAGGTTTCTAAACTTTTTAAGCCGTCTAAAATTTTGGCCACAGTATTTTTAGCTGACTGGGGTGATAAAAGAACAGTGCTGATGTAGTTATGGATACTGTCAATTGCTTGACTCACTTCAGTAGATAGAATCACTTTATAAGTCATATCGTAGCCTCATATCATCTAGGGAAGTTCCTTGTCCGGATTCATATTCTCTTAAGGCGCGTTCAGATTGGGCTTGTAGTTCTTGAATCAATCGTTCACGGTGTAAATCTTCTGCAGTTTTTATTGGCAAATCCTGTTCGAGAACAATCTGCTCGATAAAAAGACTAATAGCATCCGTCATAGTCATTCCTTTTTCCTTGATGATAGCTCTAGCTTGTTCCATTGATGACTCGTTGATTTTAAAATTGTATTGCTTAGTAAGTGATGTCGTCATGGTATACCTCCAATCTATACTATATATAGCTAGTATATATCTTTTCTATTTTTTAGGCAAGAAAAAACTCTATACTCTGGGAACCATTGTGAGGCTATTGAGAGTGCAAAGTTTTTTTGAGTCTGGAATGTGAAAACAGCAGTTAATTTCAAGAAATAAAAAAAGAACAGCCGAAACTGTTCTTTTTATCATTATTTGAGACCGTATTTTTTGTTGAAACGATCCACGCGTCCATCTGCTTGAGTGAACTTTTGACGTCCAGTGTAGAATGGGTGTGAGTCTGATGAAATTTCCACACGGATCAATGGGTAAGTTTCGCCTTCGAACTCAACTGTTTCGTTAGAGCGTTTTGTTGAACCGCTAAGGAATTGGTAACCAGTAGTTGTGTCCATGAAGACAACTGGGCGATATTCTGGATGGATATCTTTTTTCATTTTGCAATATTTCCTTTCTGCCATGGTCTCTTTGCGAGCCATAGATTGTTACCATACTAGTCTATCAGATTCTGAAAAGTTTGGCAAGTATTTTATCAATTTTTAAGCAAGTTTTTTAACTTTTGGTAGATGATTTCGTTTTCTTCTAGGCTATAGGAATTAGCACCACTTGCTAGAGGGTGGCCTCCACCATCATGTTCCTTGGCGATTTCATTGATAGGATAAATTTTACTGCGTAAGCGAACACGGTAGTGGCCATCAGCCTGCTCCACAAAAATTCCCCAGAGACTCACACTGTCAATGCGTCCAGGTGCACCGACAATGGCTGCAGTTTCAGCATCGGTGACATTGAATCGTTTTAAGATTTCCTGACTCAGGATAACGCGAGCGGCGCCATTTTCATCCACTTCCAGATGGTCGTAGATGTAGCCTTGAAGTTTTGCAATTTTGTAGCTCATAGTGTCCATTTTGCGAGTGAGAGACGCAAAGTCAAAGTTATGTTCTCTCAGATAGGCAGCCAGGCGAAGAGTCCGTGCAGTCGTAGAAGGATAAAGGAAGCGACCTGTATCACCAACAATTCCTGCAAAGAGCAACTCAGCAGCGCGATCTGACAAGGCAAGTTGGCTTGTTTCTGAAAATAGGGTAATCATCTCGCTAGCACTGCTTGAACTAGTATCCACCCATGATAGGTCACCGTATACATCATCATTTGGATGGTGGTCAATCTTAATGAGAAAATCACCTTGAATATAGCGTTTATCATCGATACGAGCAGTATTCGCTGTATCACAGACGATGACAAGGGCACCTTGGTAAGCACTGTCTTCAACAAGATCCATCTCAGCCATCCAAGTTAGAGTTGGTTCATCATAACCAACGGCTTTGATGGTTTTTTCAGGGAAATGATATTCCAGCAAGGCTTTCAAGCCTACTTGACTTCCCAAGGCATCAGGGTCTGGTTTCATATGACGATGAATGATAATCGTGTCGTATTCTTTGATTTTTTCTAAAATTTGATGGCAAATGTCCATAAATAACCTCAATTCTTTCTCATTTCATTGTAGCACAAGAATTTTTATTTTTAAAATGAAAAAGATGTGATATAATGGAGAAAGATAAATTGAGGAGGACGATATGGCATTAGCAAAAATTGTATTTGCCAGTATGACCGGTAATACCGAAGAAATTGCAGATATTGTAGCAGACAAATTACGTGAATTGGGCTTGGATGTCGATGTTGATGAATGTACAACTGTTGACGCTTCAGACTTCTTGGAAGCAGACATCGCTATCGTTGCGACCTATACTTATGGTGATGGGGAATTGCCAGATGAGATGATGGACTTCTACGAAGACCTAGCAGACCTCAACTTGAATGGTAAAATCTACGGAGTGGTCGGCTCAGGTGATACCTTCTACGATGAGTTCTGTAAGGCTGTTGATGACTTTGACCGTGTCTTTGTGTCAACAGGGGCAGAAAAAGGTTCAGAGTGTGTCAAAGTTGATCTCTCTGCTGAGGAAGAAGACATTGAACGCTTGGAACAATTCGCAGAAGAATTGGCTGCTAAAGTAGGATAAGCATAAACGTGCGCTGATGCAATCAATCAGTGCATTGTTCTTATCGTGACTTGGGATTTTACTAGCCTATTTGATGGCTTTTTGATACAATAATTCAAATAAAGGAGGAGACTGTATGGATTTAGATAGTATTCGCCAAGAAATTGATCAAATCGACGACCAAATCGTCAAGCTCTTAGAAGAACGAATGCATTTAGTTGAGGGTGTAGTTGCCTATAAGAAAGCTTCTGGAAAAGCTATTTTAGATACCAAAAGAGAAGAAGCTATCTTTGAGAAAGTAAGAAACCGTGTAGAGGATAAGCAGTATCAGGAGACGATAGTTGCGACTTTTTCAGATATTCTCAAGCGTTCTAGAGACTACCAGGAGGAGGTGAAGGCGCGTGATTAATCAATCGAATCAAGAAAAAATACAGCAGTATTTGGTACTAACCGGGATGGCCCTGATCATCGGTCTCTTGGTCGGTGCGATTGATATGATCTTTGGTCGAGGATTGCTTCTGATCGGGGATTTCCGAAGCCAACACTGGCCCTTGATTCTGTTTTTGGCCTTAGCAGGGCTTGTCATTGTTTATCTCTATAAGCGATTTGGTGGCAAGGCTTCAAAAGGGATGGGCCTGGTCTTTGATGTTGGGCATGCGCGTGAGGAGGAAATCCCCTTGGTCTTGGTGCCTTTGATCATGCTGACGACATGGATGAGCCACCTCTTCGGTGGTTCGGTCGGTCGGGAAGGCGTGGCTGTCCAGATTGGAGCAACCCTTTCACACCGTTTTGCGCGTCATATCAAGATAGCCGATGCTTCGCGTATCTTTCTTATGACCGGGATGGCAGCCGGTTTCGCTGGGCTCTTTCAGACGCCGCTGGCTGCAACCTTTTTTGCCCTTGAAGTCTTGACTGTTGGGGAGTTGCAGCTAATTGCTCTCTATCCAGCGCTTATCGCCTCGATCGTGGCGAGCTTCACCTCTCATGCCCTTGGCTTGGAGAAATTTGCTGTGCCACTCAAGGAAACGCTGATCTGGACACCAGAGACCTTGATCAAAGTTGCTCTTCTTGGCCTAGCTTTTGGCCTTGCTGGAAAGCTCTTTGCAGTCAGCCTTTTCTGGTTGAAGAAAACAGTCGCCAAAGTCCTGCCGAATCCATATATCCGGATTGCTGTCATAGGGGCTGGACTCAGCTTGGTCCTCTTGGCTCTTCAACTGACCAAGGTCGGCTCTTATAGTGGACTAGGGACCAATTTGATTGACGTGGCCTTTCACCAAGGCAATGCGCAGAGCTATGACTGGATCTTGAAGCTTCTCTTTACCGTGGTGACCATCTCTGCTGGTTACCAAGGAGGAGAAGTGACACCGCTCTTTGCGATCGGAGCTACGCTTGGAGTCTTTCTCGCACCTATACTGGGCCTACCCGTCTTGGTCGTAGCAGCTATCGGCTATGCCTGTGTCTTTGGTAGTGCGACCACGACCTTGCTCGCACCGATCTTGATTGGAGGAGAGGTCTTTGGGTATGGCAATCTTCCTTTCTTTGTTATCGCCTGTGTTATCGCCTATTGCCTGCCAAAAGAGTGGAGCATTTATTCCGGTCAAAAAGTTGCAAAAAAGTAGGGAAATAGCTTTACAAACCTGAAAATATCTGATATGATAGTTTTTGTGCGTAATGGAAGCACAAAAATACAGTTTATCCGCTGAGGGAAGTCCCTCAAGATTGACAAAGATAGGAGAATAAAATGAATCCATTAATCCAAAGCTTGACTGAAGGTCAACTTCGTACAGATATCCCATCATTCCGTCCTGGTGACACTGTTCGTGTACACGCGAAAGTTGTCGAAGGTAACCGTGAACGTATCCAGATTTTTGAAGGTGTTGTTATTGCACGTAAAGGTGCTGGCATCTCAGAAAACTACACAGTTCGTAAAATCTCTAACGGTGTAGGTGTTGAGCGTATCTTCCCAATCCACACTCCACGTGTTGAAAAAATCGAAGTTGTTCGTTACGGTAAAGTACGTCGTGCGAAATTGTACTACTTGCGTGCACTTCAAGGTAAGGCAGCTCGTATCAAAGAAATCCGTCGTTAATTCGACTAAAAAACTCTGCTTTGTTCAGCAGAGTTTTTATCTAGCTCCCTTAGTTCAATGGATATAACAACTCCCTCCTAAGGAGTAGTTGCAGGTTCGATTCCTGCAGGGGGCAGTAATTAGTTATCAAAAACCGCTCAGCTGAGCGGTTTTTGTCTATTCTTTACTTTTACAGTACCCACGTTCGAATAGCATGGGCGACGCCAGATTCGTCATTTGTTTTAGTGATGTATTTGGCGATTTTTTTGATTTCTGGGTTTCCATTTTCCATGACAACGGGGTTACCAACGACTTCGAGCATGGCGCGGTCATTTTCTTCGTCCCCGATCGCCATGGTTTCATCTTTGGTCAATCCTAGTTTTTCAGCTAAGTGAGTAATAGCTGAACCCTTGTCTACATTCTTTTTAAGGAGTTCGAGGTAGAAAGGAGCAGATTTGTTGATGGAGTAGTGTTCGTAAAATTCTGCTGGAATTTTTTCAATCGCAGCATCCAGAATCTCTGGTTCATCGATAAACATACATTTGACGATTTCTTTATCAGCCATTTCTTCAGGTGTACGATAGAAGATGGGCATGCTGACGAGGGTTGATTCGTGCACAGTGTATTTTCCGATATTGCGATTGGCAGTATAGATACCGTCCTTGGTAATAGCGTGCATGTGAACACCGAGCTTACGGCTGAGAAATTCCATATCCAAATAATCCTCATAGGTCAAGGATTCGCTGATAATCTCATGTCCAGTCGCAGTTTCTTGGACAAGGGCACCGTTGAAGGTTACAACATAGTCACCTTCGTCTCTCAGCTGTAAGTCGTCCAGAAGTTTAGCAACACCTGCGATAGGGCGGCCAGTTGCAATCACGACTTTGACACCAGCTTTTTTGGCATCTTGGATGGCAGAAAAGACTTCAGGAGTGATTTCCTTTTGGCTGTTGACTAGGGTTCCGTCGATATCGACGGCGATTAGTTTAATACTCATAAATTTCCTCTTCTAGTTTTTATTTGGGGTAAAATGATCGTTCTCAATCAAGTGTAAAAATTGCTGGGTAATGCTAGCAAAGATACTGTTTTGGTCCAACATTTCTTTTGGGAAATAGAAACGATTATCTCCGTGGCGACTGCCAGCAAGGGATTGGACGATAGGAGACAGGCTAGAGAGTTCGGCTAGTTCCCCATTTTTTTGTAAAATCTCAATCTGTGTCCGTGGATTTTCAGATTCGGGACGATAGATATCATAAGGGAGGTCAAAGTTCTTATGAATGGCAGTGTAATAGTCGGGATCAAAGCCAATGTCTTCAACCAGTTGTCTCATGGTTACGAGTTGGTCTTGGTCTTCTTGTGAAAAGGTAATGGATTTAAAGACCTTGCGGTTGACAAAGCGTTGCGACAAGTCTGCGAGAATCTTGTCAGGACTGGTCATCCAGAGCTGGAAGTAGGTATTCATCACACCATCATCCAGAGCCAGATAATCAGACAAGGTCACATTTTTTTCAAAGAAAGGCAGGAGATGTGGAGATGTTCGTGCAAAGAAATCTTTTTCTTCAGGATAGAGTTCTTTAGCACGTTTGAGAAGGTTTTGAAGGAGCACCTCCATGGCGCGTGTTGCAGGGTGGAAATAGACCTGCATGTACATCTGGTAACGACTGAGAACATAGTCTTCGATGGCATGCATGCCATTGCGCTGAAAGGCGATGCCATTTTCGACAGGACGAATAACTCGGAGGATTCGAGTCAGGTCAAATTCTCCATAGGATGCTCCCGTAAAATAGGAGTCGCGCAAGAGATAGTCCATGCGATCCGCATCTATCTGGCTGGAAATGAGTTGTACGACCTGCTTGTTAGGATAGGTGTGGTCAATGACACTGGCTACCTTTTCTGGAAAATCTGGCGCCACTTGTAGCAGGACTTGGTGAATCTCTGTCTCAGGACTTTGGATGATCTCCTGAGTAATAGCTTCGTGGTCTGTATCAAAGAGATTTTCAAAAGTATGGGAGTAGGCACCATGCCCAAGGTCATGTAGGAGGGCCGCGGTCATGGTCAAGAGAGACTCGGCAGGATTCCATTCCTCAGGATATTTTTCTTCAAAAATCTCAGTGATACGTCTTGCAATCTCATAGACTCCTAAGCAGTGGGAAAAACGACTGTGCTCTCCACCGTGGAAGGTATAACTGGAAGTTCCCAGTTGTTTGATACGTCGCAAACGTTGAAATTCTTTTGTATTAATCAAGTCATAGGTGATTTGATTATTGACATGGATGTAGTTGTGAACTGGGTCACGGAATACTTTTTCGTTCATATGACCATTATAGCAAAAAGCTAGAGTTTTTGGTAAAATAGTAGGACAAGAGACAAGAAAGAGGACTTGATGTGAAGATTCGGATGCGAAATACGATTCAGTTTGATGAGCAGTTGGAAGTGATTGACCAGCTCTATGACGTGGAAGTGCATGAAAAGGGAGATTATAGCTATCTGCTTTTTTATAATGAGGAAAAGGAAAAAGTAGTTATTAAATTTCATGGTCAAGAACTGGTAATGAGCCGATTTTCCAATCCCAAGACCATTATGCGCTTTCTAAAGAATAGCGATAGTTTAGCCTACATTCCTACACCTATGGGCATGCAGGAGTTTATCATCCAAACCAGTCGCTATGAAGTTGATGAGCAAAAGATTCATTTAGATTATCAACTACAAAATCAAGAGGGACAACCCTTTGCGAGCTATCAATTGGAAATTACTTGGGGATAGTCTCATGTCTTTTTCAAATTTACTTGGCTATCTTCTCGGATTAGCCTGCTAATGTGGTAGATTAGGCTAATTTTTGGTATAATAAAAGTTATGGAAATTGAAAAAACCAATCGTATGAATGCGCTCTTTGAATTTTATGCAGCGCTTTTGACAGATAAGCAAATGAATTATATAGAGCTCTACTACGCTGATGATTACAGCCTCGCTGAGATTGCTGAAGAGTTCGGCGTCAGTCGTCAGGCTGTCTATGATAATATCAAGCGGACAGAAAAGATTCTGGAAGATTATGAGATGAAATTGCACATGTACTCGGACTACATTGTCCGTAGTCAGATTTTTGATCAGATTTTGGAGCGCTATCCCAAGGATGACTTTCTGCAGGAGCAGATAGAAATTTTAACAAGCATTGATAATAGAGAATAAGAGGAAGAAACATGGCATTTGAAAGTTTAACAGAACGTTTGCAGAACGTCTTTAAAAATCTACGTAAAAAAGGAAAAATCTCTGAATCTGATGTCCAAGAGGCAACCAAAGAAATTCGCTTGGCCTTGCTTGAGGCCGACGTTGCCTTGCCTGTTGTAAAGGACTTTATCAAGAAAGTTCGTGAGCGTGCAGTCGGGCATGAGGTCATTGATACCCTTAATCCTGCTCAACAGATTATTAAAATCGTTGATGAGGAACTGACAGCTGTTTTAGGTTCTGATACAGCAGAGATTATCAAGTCACCTAAGATTCCTACGATTATCATGATGGTCGGTTTGCAGGGGGCTGGTAAAACAACTTTTGCTGGTAAATTGGCCAACAAACTCAAGAAGGAAGAAAATGCTCGTCCTTTGATGATAGCGGCGGATATCTATCGTCCAGCAGCCATTGACCAACTCAAAACTCTTGGACAACAAATTGATGTGCCTGTTTTTGCACTTGGAACAGAAGTACCAGCTGTTGAGATTGTTCGTCAAGGTTTGGAACAAGCCCAAGCCAATCATAACGACTATGTCTTGATTGATACGGCAGGTCGTTTGCAGATTGATGAGCTTTTGATGAATGAACTTCGTGACGTGAAAGCACTAGCTCAACCAAACGAAATTCTCCTCGTGGTTGATGCCATGATTGGTCAAGAAGCGGCCAATGTTGCGCGTGAGTTTAATGCTCAGTTAGAAGTAACTGGGGTTATCCTTACCAAGATTGATGGGGACACTCGTGGTGGTGCGGCTCTATCTGTTCGTCATATTACTGGAAAACCAATCAAGTTCACTGGTACAGGTGAAAAGATTACGGACATTGAGACCTTCCACCCAGACCGTATGTCTAGCCGTATCCTTGGCATGGGGGATATGCTCACTCTGATTGAGAAAGCTTCTCAAGAATACGATGAGCAAAAAGCCCTTGAAATGGCTGAGAAGATGCGTGAAAACACCTTTGATTTCAATGATTTCATCGATCAGTTGGATCAGGTACAAAACATGGGGCCAATGGAAGATTTGCTCAAGATGATTCCAGGTATGGCTAACAATCCAGCCCTTCAAAACATGAAGGTGGATGAGCGTCAGATTGCTCGCAAACGTGCTATTGTGTCTTCAATGACACCTGAAGAACGTGAAAATCCAGATTTGTTAAATCCGAGCCGTCGCCGTCGTATTGCCGCAGGTTCTGGAAATACTTTTGTAGAAGTCAATAAATTTATCAAGGACTTTAACCAGGCTAAACAGCTAATGCAAGGTGTCATGTCTGGAGATATGAACAAAATGATGAAGCAAATGGGAATCAATCCAAACAACCTTCCTAAAAATATGCCAAATATGGGAGGAATGGATATGTCTGCCCTTGAAGGAATGATGGGACAAGGCGGTATGCCTGACCTGTCAGCTCTCGGAGGAGCAGGAATGCCAGATATGAGCCAGATGTTTGGTGGCGGACTCAAAGGTAAAATTGGTGAATTTGCTATGAAACAGTCCATGAAACGCATGGCTAACAAAATGAAGAAAGCAAAGAAGAAACGTAAGTAAGACAAAGGAAGGCCGCAGGGCTTTCCTTTTTTAGAAAGAAGAAAAATGAGCACCTCCGTAATTGGAAATGCTCATTTTTTGATGTATTTACACTTTTAGTCTTTATTTTCGTATGGCAAGATCAAGTTCAAGATGATTCCTGTCATGGCTGATAGGGCAGTACCTGAAAGTATAACTGGACCAAGTTTAAGGATAGCTCCTCCAAGTCCAAGGACCAACATAGCACTTGCGATGATTAGGTTACGCATTTGAGCGAAATCAACACGTTCTTTAATCAAGACTTTCAAACCGTTGCTGGCGATAACCCCATAGAGAAGGATTGACATACCACCAAGTACAGTTGATAAAGAGTCACTAAAAAAGGAACCATAACGGTTCCTAAAATTATTAATTACTTGCTCCAGATGTAGCGTCTGCGCCACCACCGTGGCCTCCAGCATCACCTGAATCAGAAGCTCCAGATGTGGCATCTGCGCCACCGTGTCCTCCAGCAGGAGCTGCAGCATTTCCACCAACTAGACGTTGACCAGTTGTATTGAGGTACCAGTCAAGCCATGGTTGGAAATTAAAGATGATTTCATTGATTCCAGCATATGAACCATCTGGATAGTACATTGCTTGGTAATTATGGGTATTAATAACGCCTTCTGGTGTTCCTGGAACAATTGTACGGACATATTCTTGATCCCCGTTACGCAATACGCCGACAACCCATTCAACATTTTTCATTCTAGAATCTGGTAATGAACCGTGTACAGTTCCTAGACGGTTTCCTGATTGAGCACGTACACGTTTACCAAACATTGTATTTGGATCTTGGTGTGCGTTATTAAAGTACAAGAATTGATTATTATCATCTGCAAATGTCAACTCAAATGGCATTGCTTTCAAGAACATGTCAATTTGGTTAACTGTCAAGATACCGTGGTCTAATTTAACGTAAGTATCTCCAGAAACAGCTCCAACAAGTTCAGCTGCTTTTTCTACCCATTCAGGATCGTCTGGATCAACACCTTGAATGGTAGTTGCAATTGAATTTGTACAATATAAATCTTCTGGTGCAATTGGTTTTGGTTTTTTCAATTTTGAAACGACTCCCACATATTTTACAAAGTTGTCCAAGCATGTTTCAAGGAAATTAATAGTTCCTTCATTTGTGATATTGCCCTCATCGTCAAATGCTTCTTTGGCTTTACCAAGAAGGAATTCGTTACCTGGAAGTGTGTAGGCATTAACACCTGGAGCGTCAAGAATCTTGCGAAGGTGAACTTGGGCACGAGAAGTACCTTGGTCGTAGTAAGAAGCTCCCACAATCATGACTGGTTTGTTTTCAAATGGATGAACTTCGTATGAAAGCCATTCAAGAACAGATTTAAGAGAAGCTGAGATTGTGTGGTTGTGCTCAGGAGTAGCAATGATGACACCATCAGCACGCGTAATTCGGTTATACAAGAGACGTAATTGGAAACTTTCATCCCATTTTTCGTCTTGGTTAAACATTGGAACTTCGTCAATTTCGAGAACTTCTAATTCAAATTTGAGTTTGAAGTGACGACGGATGAATTCCAAGAGTTTACGGTTATATGATTGATCGTAGTTTGATCCTACAAGTCCAACAAATTTCATTCTTTTTGGTCTCCTATCTTACAAATTTTCCCAGTCAAAGTCTTCAGCATCTTTGCGAAGTAGTGCTTGTGCATTGCGCAATTTTTCTGTAATTTTTACAAAGATACGGAAGTCGTCAAAAGTGGCATCCAATTTTTTAATAACATCAAGGTCAACCAAGTCGCCACTTGGGTTAAAGGCTTGAAGAGAATGTGAAAGCAAGAATTCATCAGGAAGGACACTTGCTTTTATTTCTGGTGCGTTTAAGATTTGGCGAAGTTGTAATTGGGCGCGTGATGAACCAAGTGTACCATATGAAGCACCTGTAATCATGATTGGTTTGTTCAAGAGTGGGTAAATACCATAAGACAACCAAGCAAGAGCGCTCATCAAAACAGCTGGGATAGAGTGGTCGTACTCAGGAGTACCGATAATAACGCCATCTGCCTCTTCGATTTTAGCAGCAATTTCTAAGATTTCAGCAGGTACTTGCTTGTCAGCTGGTTTGTTAAAGACAGGGATATCCTTGATTTCAACAAGTTCAATTTCAGCTTTGTCAGCAAAGTGTTTTTGCATGTATTGAAGCAATTGACGGTTTGTAGAACGTTTTGAATTTGTTCCAACAATAGCAATAAGTTTTAACATGAGATTTCCTTTCTCTTTTTACATAATACGATTTTAAAACTCCATTGAAACAGTTGTTTCTATAGAGTAGGAATTCCTGAAGAACAACTTAGGTGACCTTCCTTATCAATCAGAATCGCTTCGATTCCCTCCAAACTTTCGACTTGCCAAAGGATAGAAGCAGGTCTTTCTCCAAAGAGTCGAGTTGTCCAGATTTCACCATCAACTGATTTATCAGATATGATTGTTAGACTCGCTAGCTCCGTTTCAACAGGATATCCTGTTTGACTGTCAAAAATGTGATGGTAATCTTGTCCATCGACGGTCAGGTGACGTTCATAAATGCCTGAAGTCACGACAGATTTATTGACAACAGGGATGGTCATTAAGTGATTTCCCCTTGGATTGGCTGGGTCTTGAATCCCGATTTGCCAAGGCTGATTTTCTCTTGCCTGATTTTTTCCAATGGTCAGGATATTCCCTCCCAGATTGATTAAGGCAGATGTCACTCCCTCTTCTCTCAGAAATTGGGCAACCTTATCCGCACTATAACCCTTGGCTAAACAACCAAGATCGATTTTCATTCCTTTCTGCTTTAAGAATACAGTGGAAGTAGAAGAATCTAACTCGATATCATGAGGATTGATTAAAGGTAGCGCCGCTTCAATTTCTTGAGGCTGGGCCACTTTGGCATCTGAAAAACCGATACGCCAGGTTTGAATTAAGGGACCAATACTGATGTTGAGATGGCTAGAGGGCGCTAGGCTATGCTCTAAACCAAGTGAAATTAGTTCAAACAGGTCTGGATGAACCGTGACGGGGGCTATTCCAGCTTGATGATTGATTTCCATCAACTCAGATTCCTGACTATTGGCATTGAAGCGGTATTCTAGCTCTCTGAGTAAATCAAAGGATTTTTGGAGCAAGCTATCGGCTCGCTCATCTACTAATGAAATAGTGATAGTAGTCCCCATTAGTCGTTCGGAATGTGATCTAAGAGGCAAGCTACCAACTCCTTTCTCTTATGAAAAGAAGGTTGAAATATAGTAAATTTATGAAAAATGATCCCCTTACATTTTCTTTCCATGATACTAGCATACCATAAAGTCAGCGTTTTCACAAATAAATTTTGTAAAGATGTCAAGAAATATGCTCAAGAAATGAAGAAAAATTGCAAGAATACGTGTTAAGATACAGATTATTTACAATTTTTTACAAAAAAATCGGGAAAATTAGCTAAACTCTTGTAAACGCTAACAGTAAATGTTATACTAGAAGGGTAAATTTAAAATTGAAGGTAGGAATTTTTTATGAGTAAAATCGTTGTAGTCGGTGCTAACCACGCTGGTACAGCATGTATCAATACCATGTTGGATAATTTTGGAAATGAGAACGAAATTGTTGTATTTGACCAAAACTCTAACATCTCTTTCCTAGGATGTGGAATGGCTCTTTGGATTGGGGAACAAATTGACGGTGCTGAAGGCTTGTTCTATTCTGATAAAGAAAAATTGGAAGCTAAAGGTGCTAAAGTTTACATGAACTCACCTGTTCTTTCAATCGACTATGATAACAAAGTAGTTACAGCGGAAGTTGAAGGAAAAGAGCACAAAGAATCATACGAAAAATTGATTTTCGCTACAGGTTCTACACCAATCTTGCCACCAATCGAAGGTGTTGAAATTGTTAAAGGAAACCGCGAATTTAAAGCAACTCTTGAAAATGTACAATTCGTGAAATTGTACCAAAATGCTGAAGAAGTTATCAATAAACTTGCTGACAAGAGCCAACATCTCGACCGTATCGCTGTTGTTGGTGGTGGTTACATCGGTGTTGAACTCGCTGAAGCCTTTGAACGTCTTGGAAAAGAAGTTGTCCTTGTTGATATCGTTGATACTGTTTTGAACGGTTACTATGACAAAGACTTCACACAAATGATGGCGAAGAACTTGGAAGACCACAACATCCGCTTGGCGCTTGGTCAAACTGTTAAAGCAATTGAGGGTGACGGTAAAGTTGAACGCTTGATTACTGATAAAGAAACTTTCGATGTCGATATGGTCATCCTTGCAGTTGGTTTCCGTCCAAACACAGCCCTTGCTGATGGTAAGATTGAACTCTTCCGTAACGGTGCCTTCCTTGTAGACAAGAAACAAGAAACTTCACTTCCTGGTGTATTTGCCGTTGGTGACTGTGCGACTGTTTATGACAACGCTCGTAAAGACACAAGCTACATCGCCCTTGCTTCAAACGCAGTTCGTACTGGTATCGTTGGTGCCTACAACGCTTGTGGACATGAATTGGAAGGAATCGGTGTGCAAGGTTCAAACGGTATTTCAATCTACGGTCTTCACATGGTTTCAACTGGTTTGACTCTTGAAAAAGCTAAAGCTGCTGGTTATAATGCAACTGAAACAGGCTTTAACGATCTTCAAAAACCAGAATTCATGAAACATGACAACCATGAAGTAGCAATTAAGATTGTCTTTGACAAAGATAGCCGTGAAATTCTTGGTGCCCAAATGGTTTCACACGATTCTGCAATCAGCATGGGAATCCACATGTTCTCACTTGCTATCCAAGAGCATGTAACAATTGATAAATTGGCATTGACAGACCTATTCTTCTTGCCACACTTTAACAAACCATACAACTACATCACAATGGCTGCACTTACAGCTGAAAAATAAAATTTGATGAACTATCTGGTCTTAAGTTAGGGTCAGATAGTTTTTTAGCCAATCTGTACCCACACAATTATCCTTTTTTTATCTTGTGATTCCTTCTGTTCTGAATTAAAATGAAATGGTAGCTACCAATATAAATGATGAGGAAAAAGAAATGACTGAAAATCGTTATGAACTAAATAAAAACTTGGCACAGATGCTCAAAGGTGGGGTTATCATGGACGTTCAGAATCCTGAACAGGCCCGTATTGCAGAAGCTGCTGGTGCGGCAGCTGTTATGGCCTTGGAGCGGATACCAGCTGATATTCGTGCAGCTGGTGGTGTTTCCCGTATGAGTGATCCAAAGATGATTAAGGAAATCCAAGAAGCGGTGAGTATTCCAGTAATGGCCAAGGTCAGAATTGGGCACTTTGTTGAAGCTCAGATTTTAGAGGCTATTGAAATTGACTATATCGATGAGAGTGAAGTTTTATCTCCAGCTGATGACCGTTTCCATGTGGACAAGAAAGAATTCCAAGTTCCTTTTGTCTGTGGAGCTAAGGACTTGGGTGAAGCCTTGCGTCGTATCGCTGAGGGAGCCTCTATGATTCGTACCAAAGGAGAACCGGGTACAGGAGATATCGTTCAAGCTGTTCGCCATATGCGTATGATGAATCAGGAAATTCGCCGCATTCAAAATCTACGTGAAGACGAACTTTATGTTGCTGCTAAGGACTTGCAAGTCCCTGTAGAATTGGTCCAATATGTTCATGAATATGGAAAATTGCCAGTTGTAAATTTCGCTGCTGGAGGAGTTGCAACGCCAGCAGATGCTGCGTTAATGATGCAATTAGGGGCAGAGGGGGTCTTTGTCGGTTCAGGTATTTTTAAGTCAGGAGATCCTGTTAAACGAGCAAGTGCCATTGTCAAAGCGGTGACTAACTTCCGTAATCCTCAAATCCTAGCTCAAATCTCTGAAGATTTAGGAGAAGCTATGGTTGGTATTAATGAAAATGAAATACAAATTCTCATGGCTGAGCGAGGAAAATAGATGAAAATCGGAATATTGGCCTTGCAAGGTGCCTTTGCAGAGCATGCAAAAGTACTAGAGCAATTAGGTGTTGAGAGTGTTGAAATCAGAAATCTAGATGATTTTCAGCAAGATCAGAGCGACTTGTCGGGTTTGATTTTGCCTGGTGGGGAGTCTACAACTATGGGCAAGCTCTTACGAGACCAGGACATGCTGATTCCCATCCGAGAAGCCATTCTATCTGGCTTACCAGCCTTTGGAACCTGTGCAGGCTTGATATTGCTGGCTAAGGAAATTACTTCTCAGGAAGAAAGTCATCTTGGAACTATGGATATGGTGGTCGAGCGCAATGCCTATGGGCGCCAACTAGGAAGTTTCTACACGGAAGCAGAATGTAAGGGAGTCGGTCAGATTCCAATGACCTTTATCCGTGGTCCAATTATCAGCAGTGTTGGAGAGGGTGTAGAAATTCTAGCAACAGTTGAAGATCAAATCGTTGCAGCCCAAGAAAAAAATATGTTGGTAACTTCTTTTCATCCAGAATTGACTGATGATGTTCGCTTGCACCAGTACTTTATAAATATGTGTGACAAAAAGATAGTGGAATAAAAAGTGATAAATCAAGTTTTGATTCGCTCTTTCCAAAGAATCATTTTTTAAGTTATCTGGCAGCATTCTGTGAATTTATATTTATTTACGATAAATTAGAAAAGAATGATCGTTGGAATAAAGCTTATATACTGAATATAGTGTTCAAGTATCTTTTATTGGGAGCACTTTAGAGGATGGAGTTAAAATACTATTCTATACTCCTTAATACTCTTCGACAATCTCTTCA
Organism: Streptococcus sp. 27098_8_76; assembly: GCF_041432315.1. Classification (GTDB taxonomy): domain Bacteria; phylum Bacillota; class Bacilli; order Lactobacillales; family Streptococcaceae; genus Streptococcus. The sequence goes on from NZ_JAPVZI010000001.1 coordinate 240,442, forward strand.
AACCACGTCAGCTTTATCCGCAACCTCAAAGCGGTGCTTTGAGCAACCTGCGGTTAGCTTCCTAGTTAGCTCTTTGATTTTCATTGAATATATAGTGGTTTGAAATAAGATGTGTGCAACTTGATTAGGGAAATCAAATTAATTTCTAGAAATGTTTTAGTATCCACGATGTACTATTCTAGTTTCAATTTACTATAAAAATGATGTATGGGATTGGTCAAAAAGAACACTTTGAAAATAGCAAAAAACGAGTATCTCTACAGATGGAGATACTCGTTCTATTATGTATAAAGCTATGAGTCTGTCGTCCTACGTAAGGTGCGCGTCGAAGGTTATACCTAAAAAACTCCAAACGCGATACAATAAAGGGGATTAAGCCAATTCTAAAGATTTTTTAAGAGGTAAGTGATGAGTTAAGATCAATGGTGTTTTAACAAGGTGAAAAGGGTCAGTACATTTTACAACGTTTTTTATTTTATTCTTTGGTATTCTTTTGCAAAAAAAGAATACAACATTTTGTTGTATCCTAAATATTAAATCAAGTCCTGAATTTTCTTAAGTTTTTATCATATTTTCTGTTATAATTAAGGTGCCTTAAGAAAAATAATGAAAAAACTAAATGTTTTTCATATAGTTTTCATTTTTTGTGTTATAATTAAGGTGCCTTAAGAAAAATATTAATGTGCCTTAAAAAAAATATTAAGGTGTCTTAAGAAAAATAATGAAAAAACTAAATGTTTTTCATATAGTTTTCATTGTTTTAATAGTTTAAAGTCAATCTTATTTTTCTCTAATAGAAAATAATGAAAAAGTAGGTTTAGAAAGAGGTAAGTATCTATGTCTTCTCATAAAAAAGTGTCACTCTCTGAGATTAATCAATCTATCGATACTCCAAATAACAATCATTTCTGGCAAAATTTAAATGCCTTTTTAGGTCCGGGTGCTCTTGTCGCAGTTGGTTATATGGATCCAGGAAACTGGATTACCAGTGTAGTCGGTGGTGCTTCCTATAAGTATAGTCTCTTGTTTGTTATCTTGATTTCATCTCTCATTGCCATGCAACTTCAGCAGATGGCAGGAAAGCTTGGTATTGTAACCCAGATGGACCTGGCTCAAGCAACGGCTCATCATTCACCTAAATGGCTTCGTTATAGTCTATGGGTGATTTTAGAATTAGCCTTGATGGCGACAGATCTGGCAGAAGTTCTAGGTTCAGCGATTGCTCTCAATCTTCTCTTTAAGATTCCGATTATGATAGCAATTCTCTTGACCGTGTTGGATGTTTTTCTCTTATTGCTTCTGATGAAATTTGGCTTTAAGAAGATTGAAGCTATTGTGACAACACTGATTTTAACCATTCTAGCAATTTTTACCTATCTGGTAGCTTTGTCACATCCAAGCTTCCAAGGAATCGTTGAGGGTTATCTACCGAATGCAACCTTATTTGAAAGTCCCTTGCCAGGGCATGAAAGTCAATTAACCTTGGCACTAGGGATCGTGGGAGCAACGGTTATGCCCCATAACCTCTATTTGCATTCTTCCTTGTCACAAACTCGGAAAATCAATCACAAGGACAAGAATGATGTTCGAAAAGCCGTGCGCTTTATGACCTGGGATTCAAATCTCCAATTATCCTTGGCCTTTGTGGTTAACTCCCTTCTATTAATTCTCGGGGCGGCTCTCTTTTTCGGCCATGCATCTGAGATTTCTGCCTTCTCTCAAATGTATAATGCCTTGCAGGATTCTACTATTGCAGGAGCTATAGCTAGCTCGACCTTATCAACCTTGTTTGCCTTGGCTTTATTAGCCAGTGGTCAAAATTCGACAATTACGGGTACCTTGACTGGACAAATCGTTATGGAAGGTTTCTTGCATATGAGATTACCTCAATGGTTCATTCGTTTGGCAACTCGTCTCTTTGCCTTGTTGCCTGTCATGATTGTAGCGGTTCTGTTTGGTCATCAGGAAAAAACATTAGATCAGTTATTGGTTTATTCACAAGTCTTTCTTTCGATTGCTCTTCCATTTTCAATCTTCCCACTGATTTATCTAACTTCTAAGAAATCACTGATGGGAGAATTTACCAATGCCAAATGGAATACCATCCTTGGCTATATCGTTTCCATTATCTTAACAATTCTCAATGTGAAATTGTTATTTGATATTTTCTAAGAAATTCACCCGAGTTATAAAACAAGCATATAAGAAAAAAGATACCCAAGATTTC